>NZ_JBISAI010000012.1:215343-275772 GCF_044391605.1 Kitasatospora sp. NPDC018619 | reverse complement strand
GGTGTCGGGGCTGGTGCGGGGTGTTGTGGGGGTTAGGGGTTGGTGGTGTGGTTGGTGTGGGTGGTGGTTTGGTAGTTGGTGAGGTCGAAGGTGCGGGTCTGGTGTTCGAAGGTGCGGGTGTAGGTGGGCCAGATGCTGGGGTTGTTGCCGTGGGTGTCGGTGTACCAGCTGGTGCAGCCGCCGGTG
Source organism: Kitasatospora sp. NPDC018619 (assembly GCF_044391605.1). Classification (NCBI taxonomy): domain Bacteria; kingdom Bacillati; phylum Actinomycetota; class Actinomycetes; order Kitasatosporales; family Streptomycetaceae; genus Kitasatospora; species Kitasatospora sp. NPDC018619. The sequence goes on along the minus strand of NZ_JBISAI010000012.1, from coordinate 275,586 downwards.
TTCCAGACGGTGTTCTTGAGGCGGTTCTGGAGGGTGTGGTTGTAGGTGGTCTGGGCTTGGGGGTGGACGTCGAGGGTGGTGAGGTGGTGGGTGTGGAGGGTTTTGAGGGCGGCGAGGATGTAGGTGATCTGGGCTTCGATCATGACGGTCTGGGAGGAGTGGCCGAGGGTGGTGTTGGGGCCGAGGATCATGAAGAGGTTGGGGTAGCCGTGGATGGTGGTGCCGCGGTGGGCGGTCATGCCGTGGCGGTTCCAGGTGTCGGCGAGGGTGTGGCCGTCGCGGCCGTGGATGCGGTGGGCGATGGGGCGGTCGGTGGCGGTGAAGCCGGTGGCGAGGATGATGGTGTCGGTGTGGCGTCGGGTGCCGTCGGCGGTGGTGATGTGGGTGGGGCCGATGTGGGTGATGGTGTCGGAGACGATGTCGACGTTGGGTTGCTGGATGGCGGGGTACCAGGTGTTGGAGAACAGGAGGCGTTTGCAGCCGACGGTGTAGTCGGGGGTGAGGCGGGCGCGCAGGGCGGGGTCTTTGACGGATTTCTTGAGGTGGCCGGCGGCCATGTTCTTCATGCCGGTGGTGCGGGTGGGGCGGGACATGAAGAACGCGACGATTTCGCGGCCGTTCTTGTTGAAGGCGCGGCGGAAGCGCTGGTAGCCGGGCAGGTGGCGGAGCATCCAGGTGTGGCGGGGGGTGTTGGGCTTGTCGGGTTTGGCGGCGACCCAGGGGGGTGTGCGCTGGTAGAGGTCGAGGCGGGCGACGCGGGGTTGGATCTCGGGGACGAACTGGATGGCGGAGGCGCCGGTGCCGATGACGGCGACGTTGCGGCCGGTGAGGTCGTGGTCGTGGTTCCAGCGGGAGGAGTGGAAGACGGTGCCGGTGAAGGTGTCGAGGCCGGGCAGGTCGGGCAGGGCGGGGTCGGAGAGGTAGCCGGTGCCGGTGACGAGGACCTGGGCGGTGTAGTGGCCGTGGGTGGTGTGGACGTCCCAGTGGTGGTGGGTGTCGTTCCAGGTGGCGTCGAGGAGTTCGTGGTCGTAGCGCAGGTGGGGGTCGACGCCGTAGCGGGTGGCGCAGTCCTTGAGGTAGGCGTGGACTTCGGCCTGGGTGGCGAAGGTGGACTTCCAGTGGGGGTTGCGGGCGAAGGAGTAGGAGTAGAGGTGGGCCTGGACGTCGCAGGCGCAGCCGGGGTAGGTGTTGTCGCGCCAGGTGCCGCCGAGGTCGTGGGCGCGTTCGAAGACGAGGAAGTCGTTCTCGCCGGCGCGTAGGAGGCCGATGGCGGTGCCGATGCCGGAGATGCCGGCGCCGATGACGGCGACTTTGAGGTGGCGGACGGCGCTGCCCGCGCCGGCGGCGGCCGCGGTGGCCGCGCCGGTGGCCGGGGCGGTGGCGGTGGCGGGGGTGCCCGCGCCGGTGCCGGTGCCGGCCGCGGTGGTGGTGGTGGGGGCCGCCCCCGCCGCCGGGGTGGTGGCGGGGGCGGTGGTGGCGGGGGTGGTGCGGTCGGGGGCGGGGGTGGTGGTCATGGCGTCGGTGTCCTCGTTTCGGGGTGTCCTGGGGGGTGGGGTTCAGGCGCGGCGGGTGAGGGTGACGCGGAAGTTGTTGAAGATGTGGTCTTCGAGGGTGTAGGCGAAGATGTCGAGGTAGCGCTCGAAGCGGGCGACGGTGGTCTCGTCGGTCATGGCGACGGCTTCGTCGCGGCGGGCGGCGAGGAGTTCGAGCCAGGCGCGGCAGGCGCGGGCGAAGGACTCGGGTTCGTTGCGGATCTCGGTGACCTCGAAGAGGCCGTCGAGGCCGGCGGCGAGTTCGGGCAGGCGGGGGATGTGGCAGCCTTCGAACTCCTCGCGCTGGAGGAACTTGAGGTCGTCGAGGAGCCGGCGGCGCAGCGGGGGGTTCTCGACGGTCATGGTGTGCAGGACGAAGCGGGCGCCGGGCTTGAGGAGGGAGTGGACCTGCTTGAAGAAGACGCGGTAGCGCTGGGTGCGCTCCTTGGGGGTGAGGGAGGACAGGACGAAGTGTTCGAGGGCGTTGATGCAGAACGCGGCGTCGTAGGGGGCCTGGCCGTCGGCGAGGCGGTGGTCCTCCCAGCTCTCGACGCGGGCTTCGATGGCGGGGTTGCCCAGGGCGTCGACGAAGTCGGCCTGGGTGCGGGAGAGGGTGACGCCGACGGCCTTCTTGACGCCGTGGACGGTGGTGAGGCGGTTGAGCATGGTGCCCCAGCCGCAGCCGATGTCCAGGACGGAGTCGGTGCGGGCGGCGCGGGCGAGGTCGGTGAAGGCGTCGAGCTTGCGTTCCTGGGCCTCGTCGAGGACGGCGACGAGGTCCTCGCCGTCCTCCCAGTAGCCGCCGGAGTACATCATGGTGGGGCCGAGGATGAGCCGGTAGAGCTCGTTGGGGACCTCGTAGTGGTGGCGGATGGCCTCGACGTCGGGGTTGATGGAGCGGGCTTCGACGGTGGTCATGGGATGGGGCCCCTCGGTTGACGGTGACGGTGGTGGGTGTGGTCGGCCCGGTCGGGCCGGGCCGGGGCGGGCGGTAGGGCCGGCCGCGGCGCGCGCGGGTGGCGCGGTGCGCGTGGTGCGGTGCGCGTGGTGCGCGTGGCGGCCGTACGGTTGCCCGGTTGCCCGGTTGCCCGGTTGCCCGGTTGCCCGGTTGCCCGGTTGCCCGGTTGCCCGGTTGCCCGGTTGCCCGGTTGCCCGGTTGCCCGGTTGCCCGTTGGGCGGTTGGGCGGTTGGGCGGTGGTGGGCCGGGGGTGGCGGGTGGCGGCCCTGGGCGGGCGGTCCTGCCGGGCCCGGGGCCCTGGTGCCTGCGGTGCGTGCGGTGCGTGTCGTGTGTGCCGGGTGGTGTGGTGCTGTCCGGCGGGCGGTGCGGTGGTCCGTCGTCGGCCCGGGCCGGGCCGTCGGGTTCGGGTGCCGGGCGGTGCCCGGGGTGCCGGGGGCGGCTGGGTGCCGTCCGGTGGGCGGTTTCGTGCCCGGGGGTGGGTGCTCGGTGCCCGGGGGTGGTGCTGTCGCGGTGGGCGGGGGTGACGCTGCCCGGCCGCAGGGCGGGAGACCGGCGGTGGCGCCGGCGGGACTGCGGTGGTGCCTGGCGCGGTCGCGGCCCCCCGGGGGGTGTGGTGCTGTCCGGGGTGCGGCACGCGGTGGCCGAACCCGGCTTGTCCCCGGGGGTGTTCGGGGCCCGCCCCCTGGAAGGGGTGTTGCGGTGGTGCCGGTGCTTTCCGTACGGCGCCCCCCGGGGGGTGCCGGTGGTGCCTCGTGCGCGGCGCGCCCCGGGGGGTGCCCTGGGGTGGTGCCGGGTCCGCCGTACGGGGCGGGTGTCGGCTGCCTGGAGGGCCGCCGACTGCCCGCCGTCCGTTGCGGGTTGGCCGCTGCCGCTGCCGCTGGACGGTGGTGGTGCGTGGTGGTGCGGTGGGGCGGGTGCCGGCTGCCTGGAGGATCTCCGACTGCCCGCCGTCTGTTGCGGGTTGGCCGCTGCCGCTGCCGCTGCCGCTGCCGTTGGTGCGTGGTGGGGCGGGTGCCGGTTGCCTGGAGGATCTCCGACTGCCCGCCGTCTGTTGCGGGTTGGCCGCTGCCGCTGCCGCTGCCGCTGCCGCTGGGCGGTGTTGGACGGCTTCGGTGTCGGTGTGCGGTCGTGCTGCTGTGTGTCGTGGTGGCGGACTGTGGTGGTGGCGGGGGTGGTCGGGGCGGGGTCGGGTGGTGTGCGTGCGGGGGTGGTGTGTTGTGGGTCAGGTAAGCGTGTGTCTCGCAAGCGGTGCGCAAGGGGGGCGGGGGCGTGGGGGTTGCGGGCCGGTTGCGTGGGGGCGGGTTTCATGCGGTTCCGGCAGGACACGCGGTCTGCTCCCGGTTCCGGCCGGGGGTGGCGGGTGGCGGTGCCGGGCTGCGGGTGTGCGCGGTCCCGGGGCTGCGTCGCTCCGCGGTCCTGCCCCCGGGGGGTTCCTTCCGGGTCGGTGGTCCGGGGTGCGGTCCCCTTGCGGGGGGTCGCGTCGCCTCGCGGCCCCGCCTGCGGGGGTTCCTTTCGGGGTGCCTGGTGCCCGGGGTCCCGGGGTCTGTTGTCCCGGGGGTTGCTTCCGGGGCCTTCCCGGGGGTTCCGTCGCCCGGGGTGCGCCCCGGGGCGGGTGGCCGGTCGCGGTCCCCGTCTGCGTCCCGTCGCCTGTGGCGGTCGGGCGGGTGGCCGGTCGCGGTCTCCGTTTCCGTCGCGGGTGGCGGGGTGTGCGGGCGGTGGGTGTTTTCCCCCTCTTCGGTTGTTCCTTGTCCTGTGCCGTACCGGGCGGCGGGGCGGGGGCGGCGGTGGAGGGTGCCGGCGGTGCCGGTGGTTCGTCCTGACTGTTCATTCGGCGTATTCGAGTGCCCGTGGTCCCGGTTCCGGGAACGGGCGAGGAGAGGAACGATCACTGATGTCTCAGATCCCCACGATCGAGGACCTGGCCCAGCAGCTCCAGGCGGTGTCGGGCGCGCAGGAGATCGACGCGGACGCGGCGTTGCAGCACATCGCGGACGTGGACTCGCTGGACCTGATGGAGTGGCTGTACGGGTTCCAGAACCAGTACCCGCACATCCCGGCGGACGAGTCGCTGTTCGCGGACATCGACGACACGACGACGCTGCGGGTGGTCCACGAGCGGATCCTGGCGCTGGTGCCGGGTGCCGGCAACTGAGGCGTCGGACGGCACCGGGCAGAGAGGGGCAGGGTGGTGAGCGGTTTCGACGTCACCGGCTGGGGGATGTCGGTCCCGGAGCGGGTGGTGACCAGTGCGCAGCTCGCGCGGCGGTTCGGTGTGGACGAGCACTGGATCGTCTCGCGGTGCGGGATCCGTGAGCGCAGGGCGGTCGGTCCGGGGCAGACGACGGCGTCGATGGCCGTGGAGGCCGGGCGCCGGGCGCTGGAGCGCGCGGGGCTGACGGGTGCGGACATCGCGCACCTGATCGTGGCGACGGCGACTCCGGAGCAGCCCTCGCCGGCGACGTCGGCGTTCGTCCACGAGGCGCTGGGGATCGCGGGCAGCGCGCACGACGTGAACGCGGAGTGCGCGGGGTTCGTGTACGCGCTGGTGACGGCGGCGGGTCTGATGGCGATGGACCCGCGGCCGGTGCTGGTGATCGGTTCGGACACGCACACGCTGACCGCGAACCCCGCGGACCGGGACCTGTCGATCCTGGTGGGCGACGGGGCGGGGGCGGTGGTGCTGGTGCCGGGCGCGGTGCAGCGCATCCGGGCGTGGAACCTGGGTGCGGACGGCTCGTGCAAGGACAGTCTGAAGGTCCTGGCGGGCGGTTCGCGGATGCCGACCACGGCGCGGACCGTGGAGGAGGGCCTGCACTACGCGCAGATCAACGGCAACGAGATCTACCTGAACGCGGTGCGCTACACGGTGCGCACGATCCGTGAGACGTTGGAGCAGGCGAAGGCCGAGCCCGCGCAGGTGGACCACGTGGTGCCGCACCAGGCGAACATCCGGATCATCAACTCGGTGCTCTCGCACACCGGGATCCCCGCCGACCGGCTGGTGACGAACCTGGAGCGCTACGGCAACACGGCTTCGGGCTCGATCCCGATCGCGTTGGCGGAGGCGTTGGACGCCGGGCGGATCAAGGACGGCGACACGGTGCTGCTGGCCGGGTTCGGCGCGGGGATGACGTGGGGTTCGGTGCTGCTGACGTGGGGAGGGGTGGAGCGGTGAGCGGCAGGGAGGCGTTCGGGGCGCGGCCGGTGTCGCCGGTGGCGCTGGTGACCGGGGCGTCCGGGGGCCTGGGCAGCGAGCTGGCGCTGGCGCTGGACGCGGCGGGCTGCCGGGTCGCGGTGCACTACAACAGTTCCCGCGAGGGCGCGCAGAAGGTCGCCGCCCGGCTGGTCAACGACCACGTCCTGGTGAGCGGCTCGGTCGCGAGCTGGGACGCGGTCACGGCGATGTACGAGCAGGTGAAGGCGGCTCTGGGGCCGGTGGACGTGCTGGTCAACAACGGGGCGGTGCGCCGGGACGCGCTGATGGCGATGCAGGACCCGGCGCAGTGGCGGGAGGTGATCGACACGAACCTGGTCGGCTCCTTCCACACGGCGCGGGCGTGCGTGCCGGCGATGCTGCGCTCGCGGTGGGGGCGGGTGGTGAACATCGTGTCCCCGTCGGCGCTGATCGCCACCGCCGGGCAGACGGCCTACTCGGCGTCGAAGGCGGGCCTGATCGGGCTGACCCGCACGCTCGCGGCGGAGTGCGGGCGCCGGGGGGTGACCGTCAACGCCCTGTCGCCGGGGTTCATGATCACGGGGATGACCGACACCCTGCCCGAGCACGTGGTGGCGGGGATGCGGGAGAAGGTACCGGTGCCGCGGTTCGTCACCCCGCGCGAGGTCGCCCGCTCGATGACGCTGTTCCTGGACCAGGACTGCATGACCGGGCAGGTCATCAGCATCGACTCCGGGGCCTCCATCACCTGACCCCCGGCCCGCCGCCCCGCCCGGGCCCCCGGCCCGTCCGCCGGGCGCCCCGGGCCCGTCCGCCGGGGGCGCCCGGCCGCCGTGTCCCGGACGGTCGGCCCCCCGCCCCGCCCCGGGCAGGCCCGGCGGGCGCCCCGCCCGGCCGGGCCTGCCGCGTACCGCTTCCCGCGTCCCCGCGCCCCGGCCCCGTGCCCGGGGCGCGGGGGACGCGGGCGTCTGCCCGTCTGCCGTCTGCCGGTCTGCCTTCTGGTGCCCGGGAGGCAGACGGGCTGCGCCGATGCGGGGGAGGGGGCCGCTCCGCGCGCCGTGTGTGCCCGGAGGCACGGGCTCCGGCGACGCTTCGGGCGACACCTCGCCGCCCCACACCGTGCGCGCCGAGCTGCGCCGCCCCGCCTACGCCCTCGCTTCGCCGCACCTGCCGCTCCTTCGCGGTGCCACGCCGCGCCGACCCACACCTCGCCACGCTGTGTCTGGCCGCTGTGCCGCCCCGCCCCGGTCCGGCCTCCTACATCCCCTGGCCCCGTGCCCGGGGCGCGGGGGACGCGGGCGTCTGCCCGTCTGCCTTCTGGTGCCCGGGAGGCAGACGGGCTGCGCCGATGCGGGGGAGGGGGCCGCTCCGCGCGCCGTGTGCGCCCCGGGGGCACGGGCTCCGACGACGCTTCGGGCGACACCTCGCCGCCCCACACCGTGCGCGCCGAGCTGCGCCGCCCCGCCCCGCGTCATACCTGCCGCGCCGTCGCCATGCCACGCCGTGCCGCCCCACCTCGCCACACTGCGTCTGGCCGTGCCGTGCTGCGCCGCCCCGCCTACGCCCTCGCTTCGCCGCACCTGCCGCTCCTTCGCGGTGCCACGCCGCGCCGACCCACACCTCGCCACGCTGTGTCTGGCCGTTGTGCCGCCCCGCCCCGGTCCGGCCTTCCACATCCCCTGGCCCCGTGCCCGGGGCGCGGGGACGCGGGCGTCTGCCGTCTGCCCGCCTGCCTTCCGGCGCCCGGGAGGCAGACGGGCTGCGCCGATGCGGGGGAGGTGGCCGCTCCGCGCGCCGTGTGCGCCCCGGGCGCACGGGATCCGACGACGCTTCGGGAGACACCTTGCCGTCCATGCCCTCGTACCGCCGCACCTGCCGCACCTTCACCGTGCCGCCCCGTGCCGTGCCGTACCTCGCCACGCTGGGTCTGACCGTGCCGTGCTGCGCCGCCCCGCGTCGTACCTGCCGCGCCTTCACCGTGCCGTGCTGCGCCGCCCCGCGCTGCACCTGCCGCACCTTCACCGTGCCGCCCCGTGCCGTGCCGTACCTCGCCACGCTGTGTCTGACCGTGCCGTGCTGCGCCGCCCCGCGTCGTACCTGCCGCGCCTTCACCGTGCCGTGCCGCCCGGTGCCGAGCTGCGCCGCCCCGTGCCGCGTGGTGCCGTGCCGTGCTGTCGTGTGGCGTGCTGGTGGATCTCCGGCGAGGGGTGGGCGCCTGTTGTGGGTGACGGCTTCGGTCGGTAGGAGGGCGCGGGTGCGCGGGCGGGCGACTGTGTGGGGGCGGGTCGCTCCGGGGCCGGTGGGCGGCGTTGCGGGGCCCGGGGTTCCCCGGGGGGCCGGTGTCGGTCGCGGGTGCGTGGAGTGCCGTCGCGGGGGTGTGGGGGCCGAGCGGGGGGTGGGGGTGGGGTGGCCGGGGCCGGCCTGAAAGCCGGGCGTACGGGGAGGGTTGCGGGGCCCGGGGGTGGTGGGTCGGTGCGGCGCCGGCTGGGGCTGGAGCTGAGGGGGCGGGGCGGCAGCTGTGTGGAGGCGGCCGGTGGTGCGGCGGGTGCGGTGGCGGTGTGTGGCCCGGCGGATCCGGGCGGGCCCGGTGGTGCTCTTCGCGGTGCGGGCCCGGGCGGTTCTCATCGCGGCGGGTGGGGGCCGGGGGGTCACGGCCGGGGGGCGCGGGTGCCCCGCACGGGCCGTGGCCGTGCGGGGCACGCCCTTGCGCGCACTGTGCGTGCCGCCGTCCCCGTGTCCGGGGCGGGCGGGCGGGTGTGCGGGGCGGGTCAGTTGAGGGCGGCGAGGGCGGCCTCGTAGTTCGGCTCGTCGGCGATCTCGGCGACCAGCTCGGTGTGCAGGACGGTGTCGTCCTCGTCCAGGACGACGACGGCGCGGGCGGTCAGGCCGGCCAGCGGGCCGTCGGCGATCGCCACGCCGTAGACGTCGTGGAAGTCCCGTCCGCGCAGGGTGGAGAGGGTCTTGACGTTCTCCAGGCCCTCGGCGCCGCAGAACCGGGCCTGCGCGAACGGCAGGTCGGCCGAGACGCACAGCACCACGGTGTTCTCCAGGGAGGCGGCCTTGGCGTTGAACGTGCGCACCGAGGTCGCGCAGGTCGGGGTGTCGATGCTCGGGAAGATGTTCAGGACCTTGCGCCGGCCGGCGAAGTCCTTCAGCGACACGTCCGCGAGCCCCTCGCCGACCAGCGTGAACGCCGGCGCCTGGCTGCCGGCGGCCGGCAGCTCGCCGCCGACCTGCACCGGGTTCCCCTTCAGCGTGACCTGAGCCATGAAAAGCCTCCTACCAGCGGTGTGTACGGGATGCAACGCCGCCGATCCTACTGCCCGCCCCGGCCCCCGCCAGGGGGCGGCCACGGACCGGACACCCGCACCCGCGCGCCCCGGCCCCGCACCGTCCGTCAACCCGCCCGCCCGGCGGCCGCTCCCGCCCCTGCCCCGCCCCCGCCTGCCCCGGCGGGCGGGGGCGTCGTGCGGCGGTGGCGGCCCCGGGGTGCGGGCGAAGGCCGTTGCCGTCTCGGCGGCCTGGTGGGGGTGTGCTGCTTCCGTGCGCTGTCCGTCCGCCGGGGGCGGCCTCCGGCCGGGGGGGCGCTGCCCGTGCCGCGGTCTGCGTCGTCCCGCCGCACGGCCTGTCGACCCGCCTGCCCCTGCTCGGTCCTGTACGCCGGGAGCGGGCGGGTGGGCGGGCGGGCGGGCGGGCGGGCGGCGGTGCGGGAGGCAGGGGCGCAGGGCGCCTGCGGGGTGCGGGCGAGATCCGTTGCCGTCTCGGCGGCCTCGTGGGGGTGCGCTGCCCGTCCCGGGGGCAGTGCCCGTCCCCGGGGGCGGTCTCCCGGCAGGGGCGGGCACTGTGCCGGGGGTTGCGCCTGCCCGTGCCGTCCGGCCGTGCGGTGCGGGGGCCCGGCCCTGGACGGCGGGTCAACCCGCCCGTCCCTGTCGGTCCCTGGGCGCCGGGGTGCCACCGCGCTGTGGACGGGGGGCCGTCCGTGCCGCGGCGGCCCCGTGGGGGGCGTGCTGCCTCGCCCGCCTCCGCCCCCGCCCCCCGAGTGCGGCCTCCCGGCGGCGGGCGGACGCCGTCCGGGGGGAGGGGGCTGTGCCGCTGCTCGTCGGTTCGTCGGCCGGTCGTGGGGTGCGGGTGGAGGGGGTGCGCCGTGTCCGGGCGGGGGAGGGGGGCCGGTGCGGCACGGGCCGTGGCCCGCTCCCGCCCGCCCGGGCTGTCCGGCGGCGGTTGCCGTCCGTCCCTGCGTGCCGGCGGGCGGGGCGTCGCGCAGGGACGGCGCCCCCGCGGCCCGGGCGGCGAGGCCGGTGTCCCGCTCGGCGGGCACCGCCGGCCCGCCGTCGTCCCGCCCGAGCAGCCCGAGCAGCCCGAGCAGCCCGAGGGCGCCGGGCCGGTCGTGGAGCCCGACCGGTACCCCGCCGCCCGGGCCTTACGTCGCGGCGCCGGGCGCCGACGGCGTCCCCGCCGCCTCCTTCGCCGTGGACGGCGTGCACGCCGGGTACGGGCGCCCGCGTGCCCCGGGTGTGTGCTTCACCCGGGAGCCGCCGGCGCCCGGGCCGGTGGCCACCGCCGTCCCGGACGACGCCTGCGGCAACGCGTCCGGATCGCCCGGTGCCGCTGACCGCCCGCCCCCGGGCCCGCCCCGGGGGTCCGGTGCCGTTCCCCGGTCCGGGGCCGCCTTGACACCCCGGGTCGTATCCAGAATATTAGATGCGTCGCGAAGGGCCGGACGGCGGAAGGAGCGCGCGGTGGACCTGGACCCGCTGGCCGTGCACAAGGCGCTCGCCAACCCGGCGCGCGCGGACTTCCTGCGCTGGCTCAAGACGCCCGAGCGCTACTGGGACGAGGCGTACTACCGCGAGCGCGGCGTCGGCTTCCACGTCGGGGTGTGCGTCACCGACATCCGGGAGCGCTCGGGGCTGGCCCAGTCGGTGGTCTCCGGCTACCTGCAGATCCTGCGCGAGGCGGGGCTGCTGGTGTCCGAGCGCGTCGGCAAGTGGACGTTCTACCGGCGCAACGAGGAGACCATCGCCGCGTTCGCCGCGTACGTGCGCGACGAGCTCTGACCCCGCCGCCCCCGCCGCCCCGTCACCCCGCCGTCCCGGTGCCGGTGCCGTGCCCCCGTGCCCGTGCCGGGGCGCCCGTCCGGGCGTCCCCGGCCGCTTTCGCCCCGAACGCATCCAACTATCTGAATTTGTGTATCCATCTGTGGAGGTCGTCGTCGTGCACCGCACCGCTGCCGCCCCGAGCGCCTGGGCCGTCCCGGTCCTGGCCCTGGGCGTGTTCGGCATCATCACCACCGAGATGGGCGTCGTCGGCGTCCTGCCGTCCCTGGCCGAACGCCTGCACACCACCCCGGCCACCGCCGGATGGCTGGTCGGCGCCTTCGCCCTCACCGTCGCCGCCACCGGCCCCGTCGGCGTCCTGCTCGCCTCCCGCCTGCGCCGCAAGGCGGTCCTGGCCGCGGCGCCGGCCCTGTTCGCGGCCTCCAACGCCGTCTACGCGCTCAGCCACTCCTTCCCCCTCGTCCTCGCCTTCCGGATCCTGCCCGCCCTGCTCCACCCCGTCTTCTTCGCCCTCGCCCTCACCGCCGCCACCCGCCTCGCCGCGCCCGGACGCGCCGCGCGCGCCGCCACCACCGTCTTCGCCGGCGTCAGCGCCGGCTTCGCGTTCGGCGTCCCCCTGACCACCTACCTCGCCGACCACTTCTCCCTGCCCGCCGCGTTCTGGAGCGCCGCCGCCGTCAACCTCCTCGCCTGCGCCGGCGTCCTCGCCTTCTTCCCCGACCTGCCCGACACCCACCGCCCCACCTACCGCGGCCAGTTGGGCATCCTGCGCCGCCCCGCGCCGTGGCTGGCCATGGCCGCCACCACCCTCGTGTTCGCCGCCATGTTCAGCGGCTACGGCTACATCGCCGAGTACCTGCACACCGTCACCGGCCTCGACGCCTCCCTCACCGGCCCCGCCCTGATGGCCTTCGGCATCGTCATGACCGCCGGCAACCCCCTCTTCGGCCGCCTCCTCGAACGCGACCCCGTGCGCACCGTCACCGCCTACCCGGTCCTCTACCTCACCCTCTACCTCCTCCTCGACGCCGCCGGCCCCCACCGGCTGCCCATGCTCGCCGCCGTCCTGCTCTGGGGCGCCGTCCACTCCGGCGGCCTCGCCGTCGCCCAGACCTGGCTCGCCCGCGACGCCACCGACGCCCCCGAGTTCGGCAACAGCCTCTTCATCTCCTTCTCCAACCTCGGCATCACCCTGGGCACCGCCCTGGGCGGCACCGTCGTCACCGCCGCCGGCCCCCGCCACCTGCCGCTGGCCGGCGCCGCCCTGGCCCTCGCCGCCCTCGCCGCCGTCCTGTGGCGCCGCCGCCTCGACACCCGCCCCCGCCCGCAGCCCCGCCCGCAGGCACAACCGGACCAGGCCACCCGCACCCCGACCCCCTGACACCCCGCCCCCGCCCCGCCTGCCCGGCCCCGCCGCCCGGGCGCGCCCGCACGGCGGGGACAGCGGGAACACCCACCGGCCCCGCGCACCCGCCCCCGGCGCTCAGGCGTAGCGGTCGAACAGCGCCTGCGGGTGATCCTCCAGACGGCCGGTCAGCACCGCCGCGGTCAGGCCCTCGCGCCCCAGCTCCCGCCAGGGCTCGGGGGCGGTGGCGGCGGCAGGCTTGCGTCCGCGCCTTCGGTCCCCGGCTCGTCGTCGGACGTCGGACGTCGGCGTCCCGGCGTTCCGGTGGCCGGCGGCGGGGAGGGGCTGCCCGGGCCCGGCGCCCCCGTGCGGCCGGTGCCGGGCCCCGGTCGGGCAGGGGAGCGCGGGGGCGGCGCCGGCGGCAGGTCCGCACCCGCCGCCGGGCCCCGGCCCCGGAGCGGCCTCCGCCCTCCGGGTCCCGGGCCCGGTGCTCACGCGTAGCGGTCGAACAGCGCCTGGAGGTAGTCCTCCAGACGGGCGCTCAGCACCGCCGCCGTCAGGTCGTCGCGCCCCAGCTCCCGCCAGGGCTCGGCGACCTTCCGCGCGTCGGGCGCGAACGCCAGGGCGTCCAGCAGCCGCCAGTACAGGTGCGCGCGCCCGTCGGCCAGCGCCCGGCCCCCCGCGGCCGTGTACAGGTCGGCGAAGGCCATGCCCGCCCGCGGGCCGTGCAGCAGCGCCAGCGCCGTCGAGCAGTGCGCGACGTCCAGGTCCGCCGGGCCCCAGGACGTCTCCACCCAGTCGACCACCCCGCCGACCGCCAGCCCCGCGCCCCGGCCGGTGAACAGCACGTTGCCGGGATGGAAGTCGCGGTGCAGGAAGCACGGCTCGTACGCGGGCACCTCGCCGCCGATCACCCGCACCGCCCGCTCCCACAGCCCGCCGCGCCCGGTGCCCTCGGGCACCGCCACCCGCTCGGGAGCCGTCCACGCCTGCCACGGCCGCGGCCGCCCGCCCTCGTCCACCGCAAGCGCGTGCACCGCCGCCAGCTGCGCGGCCAGCAGCCCCGCCCGCGCCCGCGCCTCGCCGTCCTCGGCCACGCGCACGCTCCCGGGCAGGTGCGTCATCAGCAGCGACGGGTGCTCGCACGCCGCCCCCCGGGCGTCCACCGCCACCAGGCGCGCCGCCGGCACGCCGCTCGCCTCCAGCAGGCGCAGCACCGCCGCCTCACAGGCCAGCAGCCCCGGCGCATGGCGGCGGTAGAACGGCTTGACGAAGGAGCGCAGCACCAGCGCGTACGGGGCGGCGCCGTGCGGGCGCAGCACCTCCAGGCGGCGCATCCGCGAGGTCCAGCCGCCCTTGAGCGCGCTCACCGCCCCCAGGCGCTCACCGGGCCCCAGCAGCCCCTGGACCCACCGGCGCGTGCCGTCCCACCCCTGCTCCCACCCCGGCCCCGGGGCCCCGCCCTCGATCACGGACGGCAAGCCTACGCCCCGCCCCCGCGCCCGCCGCCTGCCCCGGTCGGCCCGGCGCCGGCGGGCCCTGCCGGCGGGGCCGGAGCGCCGCGGTGAGCAGCGGCAGGAGTGGCGCACGCAGGGCGGGGCCCTGAGGGCGGCGAGCCCGCCGGCGGGGGCCATGCGCACGGCCAGGCCGTCGTCGCCGAGCCGCAGGTCGCCGTCGTCCCCGCCCCAGAGGGTCGGCAGGACGCGGGTGAGCGGCAGGCCGGGGCCGCGGCCGGGGCCGGCCGGGGGTGCGGATCGGCCCTAGGGTGACGGCCTGCCGGCTTCCTCGCGGACCTCGCGCGCCGCGCCCTGTTCGACGCTCTCCTCGGCCTCGCGCCGGCCGCCGACGGGGGCCGACGGGGGCCGGCAGCCCGGCTGCGGCAGGCCCGAGCCCTCCTCGCGCCGGTGCGTCAGCAGCCGGCCGGCGGGGTCGGTGACGAAGACCGGGACGCCCTCGAAGCCGTCACCGGGCGGGGCGTTCCCGGTGGAGGGGGACGCCGCAGCGGCGGGCGCGCAGCACCTGGCGCAGGCGGTGGCAGCGGGCGGGGCTCGTCAGGCGCCGCCCGTCGTGGGCGCTCTCGAAGCGCACACCGCTGCGCCCGGCCGCATCGAGGCGGATGCGGGACTGCTGCTCGGGCGTCAGGACGCCGCCGCCCAAGACGCGGGCCCGCCGCCCGACCGGCCCCCGCACTCCCGTGCCCGTCCCCCGGACTTTCCCGGATCCCGTCGGCACCACGGGAGGTCAGGGCACGGGACAGGCGGGTCCGCGGGTGCCGCAGGGCCCGCCGTCGCCGTCGGTGAGCACGTTCGCCGGGCAGCGGGCGGCCGGCCAGTGGCGGGACTCGCACGGCCCCGCGGCGAGCGGCTCCCCGCCGTCGGGCACCGTCCGCTCGCACCAGCCGCACCGGACGGCGGCGGGCACCCCCGCTTCCCGCAGCCGCCGGGCCGCCCCGACGGCGGTGCCGAACGGCACCCCCTCCACCGCCGCCGCGGGGGCGCCGTCCAGCAGCAGCCTGCCGCGCCACAGGCTCAGCCCGGTCACCGCCCCGACGGCCCGCAGCGCACCCGGGCCCCCGCTCCCGGGTCCGGTCACCAGCGCGGTGAACAGCGGCTCCTCCACGGGCATACCTCCTGCGACGACGGGACGGGCGCCCAGTATGACGGCGGGCAGGGCCCTCGGCCCACCGGTCTGCGCCCCGGCCGCCGCCGCCGGGCCGGGGCCGCGGGACGGCCGGGACCGTCCGCGCAGGCGAAGACGCGGAACGTACCGCAGCGGCCCGGCCCGTGGGCCTCGAAAAGCGGGGCGCCGGGACGGCCTGCGGCGGGCCGCGGCCCGCCGGCCCCCTCCGGCAGGCGGTATCCGGCCGGGTCGGCGCCGGGGGAGGGGCCCGCAGGCGGCGGGCGCGTTCCGCCCCGCTGCACAGGCAGGACAGCCGTAGCATCCAACCGCTGGCCGCTGGCCGCTGCGGTGGACTCCCGTGTAGCGCCCGGGCGTTCATCCCGCCGGAACCCCCGGCCCCCTCCGGCAGGCGGTATCCGGGCCGGCGCGGTGCCGGGGGAGGGGCCCCCAGGCGGCGGGCGTGTCCCGCCCCGCCGTACGGGCAGGACAGCCGTAGCATCCGCCGCGGGCCGCTGCGGTGGAATCCCGTGCAGTGCCCGGGCGTTCACCTCGCCGGAGCCCGTCGGCCGCCCGCCGGTGAACTCCCGCGCAGTGCCCGGGCGTTCAGCCCGCCGGAACCCCGCCGGAACCCCGCCGGAACCCCGCCGGAACCTCGCCGGTCCCCTCCGGCAGGCGGTATCCGGCCGGGTCGGTGCCGGGGAGGGGCCCGCAGGCGCGGGGGGCGCGTTCCGCCCCGCCGTACGGGCAGGACAGCCGTAGCATCGTCGTCGGCCGCCGCGGTGGACTCCCGTGCAGTGCCCGGGCGTTCACCTCGCCGGAGCCCGTCGGCCGCCCGCCGGTGAACTCCCGCGCACTGCCCGGGCGTTCAGCCCGCCGGAACCCCGCCGGAACCCCGGCCCCCTCCGGCAGGCGGTATCCGGCCGGGTCGGTGCCGGGGGAGGGGCCCGCAGGCGCGGGGGGCGCGTTCCGCCCCGCTGCACGGGCAGGACAGCCGTAGCATCCGCCGTCGGCCGCCGCCGGCGGACTCCCGTGCGGCGCCCGGGTGTTCACCCCGCCGGGCCCGCGCGCCGGACGCCCGCCGGCCCGGTCAGGCCCCCCGCACCTGGCGGGCCTCCGCGTCCGCGGCGGCCACCACGGCCGCCAGCAGCCCGGGGAAGCGCCGCTCCAGCTCCTCGCTGCGCAGCGCGTTCATCTTGGTCGTGCCCACGTAGTACTGGCGCAGCAGCCCCGCCTCGCGCAGCACGCTGAAGTGGTGGCTGGAGGTCGAACGCCCCACCGGCAGGTCGAAGGAGCCGCAGCTGAGATCGGCTCCCGAGTGCGCGAGCGTGCGCACCACCGTCCGCCGGGCCGGATCAGCGAGCGCCTCCAGCACCTGCTGGACGCTCACGTCCTCCACACCGGGGTGCACGATCACCCGCGCCGCCACGCGTGCCCGTCCCACACCCACCACCCCTTCCCACCACTCGACCCCCGTCCGTCCGACAGTCAAGAACCGCGCCGCGCGCGCGACTTCACGTGAACGACGCTACCAGGGCCCCTCCCCGCGCCCGCCGCGCCCGCCGCCGCCCGCCGCCGCCCCGCGCAACACCCGCGCAACACGCACCGCGCCCCGCCGGACGGGCCGCCGGCGGGGCACACAAGCACACGCACACAAGCACACGCACACGCACACAAGCACACGCACGCGCACCCGGGCCGGAAGGGACGGCTCAGGCCGCCCGCACCGGCGCCGGCGCCGGGCGCACCAGCCGCGCCAGCGCCAACGGCTCGAAGATCCCCATCAGCACCGGGTCCACCGCCCGCACCGCCGCCGGCGCCGGCGCCGCCGGAGCCCGGGAACGCAGCAGCGCCAGGTACAGCTCCTGGGTCTGCGCCGCCGGATCGATCCCCAGCTCCTCCGCCAGCACCTGGCGCAGCTGCTGGTAGCAGCGCAGCGCCTCCGCCCGGTTCCCCGCCGCCGCCAGCGCCTCCATCCGGCACCGGTAGGCGCTCTCGCGAAACGGCGCCCGGCGCACCGCCTCGTCCGCCCACCGCAGCGCGTGGTGCTCCTCGCCCAGCGCCGACGCCGCCAGGCTCGCCGTCTCCAGCGCGCTGATCCGCAGCTCCTCCACGTGCTCGCGCACCCCCTGCGCCCACTCGCCCTCGTGGTCGGGCAGGAACGCCCCGCGCAGGTTCGCCAGCGCCCCCGCGGCCAACTGCTGCGCCACCGCGTGCGAGCCCGCCGCCAGCGCCTCCCCGGCCTCCCCGACCGCCGAGGCCGCCGCCTCCAGGTCCACCGCCGCGTCCGCGGGCAGCCGCAGCACGTACCGCCCGCCCTGCGCGACCAGCGGCGTCGCCCCCGGCCCCTGCCCCGGCGCGGTCACGAACGCCCGCACCCGGCTCACCACGCTGCGCAGCGCCGAGGCCCAGGTGTCCGGCAGCCCGTCGGGCCAGATGGTGTCGGCCAGCTGGTCGCGGCTGGTA
The DNA here is from genome assembly GCF_044391605.1 of Kitasatospora sp. NPDC018619. Lineage (NCBI taxonomy): Bacteria > Bacillati > Actinomycetota > Actinomycetes > Kitasatosporales > Streptomycetaceae > Kitasatospora > Kitasatospora sp. NPDC018619. The sequence continues at coordinate 258,437 of NZ_JBISAI010000012.1, read as the reverse complement.
CCGCTGGAACGCTCCAGCACCAGGCGCGCGAACGCCACCTGGGCCTGCGCGCTGGACAGGTGCTGCGGGGCGCCGTCCTCATGCTCCACGGCCACCAGGCCGGTCAGGCGGATCAGCATGCCGACGCCCCCGATCTGCCGAACGGACCGTCTTCCCTGAAGCCTTTCAACACGAGCTCCAACCCCCTCGAGCCAAAGCGGAAGCGACGGCCCGTCCCGGCCGTCGGCGTGGGAAATTGCGGATCGGAACAATAAACCGCCGACCAGCCGTTCGGTTTCGGCGGATTTCGACCATACATTCGCCGCATCGCGCGGTGTCAACACCGGTCAAGGAAACATACCCGCCGACCGGTCGATGCGTCGTGGACGCAACATTCCCGCACGTCAGAGCGTTCCCGCAGGCCAGGAAACCCCCTATTGCGGATGCCTTGCGCATCCTGCCGTAGAAATGTAGCCATCCTTGAGCACCCCGCGTGAACGCTTCGAGAAAACACCCGCAGCCACCCGCGGGAAACCGCGGCGAACCCGCAGCACACCCGCGGCCGCCCGCGGGAGAACACCGGGACCGCCCCGGGACGCACACCGCCCCCGAAGCGGCAATCCCGCGCCCCCGAAAGCCCCGAAAGCCCCGGGAGCCGTGAAGGACCGTGAAAAGCCGTGACCACCGTGACGCCGTGAAGGAGAGACGCCCGTGAACGCCACCGGAGCATGGGACCGCCTGGAACCGAAGCTGGCCGCGACGAACGCCCGCGTGGCCGCCCTGGAATCCGACCCCTCCCGGCGCAACAGCTTCGTCGCCTACACCATGGAACGCGACAGCGCCTACTGCGACCTCGACGGCGAGCGCCTGCTCATGATGTCCGGCTACAGCTACCTCGGCCTGGCCGGCGACGAGCGCGTCGTCGCCGCCGCCAAGGCCGCCGTCGACGTCTACGGCACCGGCAACCACGGCGTACGGGCCCTGGCCGGCACCATCCCCCTGCACGAGGAACTCGAAGCCGAGGTCGCCCGCTTCGCCCGCCGCGAACGCGCCCTCGTCTTCGGCTCCGGCTACGCCGCCAACGTCGGCACCGTCGGCGCCCTCGTCGGCGCCGGCGACACCGTCCTGATCGACAAGTACGACCACGCCTCCATCGTCGACGGCTGCCGCCTGTCCGGCGCCACCGTCACCCGCTTCCGCCACAACGACGTCGACCACCTCGAACGCCGCCTCAAGGCCGCCGCCCCCACCGGCGTGCGCCTGGTCATCGTCGACAGCGTCTACTCCATGGACGGCGACATCGCCCCCCTGCCCGAACTGCGCGAGGTCTGCGACCGCTACGACGCCCTGCTCATGGTCGACGAAGCCCACGCCCTGGGCGTCATCGGCGCCACCGGCGGCGGCATCGAGGAGCACTTCGACCACAAGGTCCGCGTCGACGTCAAACTCGGCACCCTCTCCAAGGCCATCCCCTCCATGGGCGGCTGGGTCGCCGGCAGCCACGACCTCATCGGCCACCTGCGCTACGCCGCCCGCCCCTTCCTCTTCTCCGCCGCCCTGGGCCCCGCCCAGACCGGCGCCGCCCTGGAGTCCCTGCGCATCCTGCGCCGCGAACCCGAACGCGTCACCCACACCCAGACCCAGGCCCGGCGCCTGCGCCGGCGCCTCAACGACGCCGGCATCTCCACCATGGACTCCTCCACCGCCGTCCTGCCCGTCATCGCCGGCAGCGACGACGCCGCCTACGACTACGCCACCGCCTGCCGCAAAGCCGGCGTCATCGGCCTGCCCGTCGTCACCCCCGCCGTCCCCAACGACCTCGCCCGCCTGCGCATCGCCGTCACCGCCCGCCACACCGCCGCCGACATCGACTTCGCCGCCGAGGCGTTCCTGACCGCCGCCGCCCAGACCGGCCTCATCTGACCCCCACCCCGCCGCCGGCCGCCCGCGCGCGCCGCGAAGGAGACGAAGCCATGGCCCCCCACCCCCGGCCGCCGATCGCCGTCACCGGCCTCGGCGTGGTCAGCCCCGCCGGCCACAGCGTCGAGCAGCTGTGGCGCACCGTCGCCTGCGCACGCTCCACCGCCACCGCCCTGACCGACCCCGCCCTCGCCCGCCACCGCGTCCGCCTGGGCTGCCGCGTCCCCGACCTGCCCGACCACGCCCACCTGCCCGCCAAGGACGCCCGCCGCCTGGACCCCTTCGCCCGCTACGGCACCCTCGCCGCCCTCGCCGCCCACGCCGACGCCGGCCACCCCGCACCCGAACCCGGGCGCAGCGCCATCGTCGTGGGCACCGCCGTCGGCGGACGCACCACCAGCGACCGCGAATCCGCCCTGTACACCGAGCACGGCCCGCTGCGGGTCTCCCCGCTGATGCCGCTGGTCACCATGCCCAACGCCGCCGCCGCCCAGATCGCCATGCGCCTTTCCTGGAGCGGACCGGCCCTGACCATCGCCACCACCTGCGCCTCCGGCGCGGACGCGATCGGCCACGGCGCACTGCTCCTGCACAGCGGCCGGGCCGACGTCGTCATCGCCGGCGGCTGCGAAGCCACCCTCACCCCCGTCACCCTCGCCGCGTTCGGCAACCTCGGCGCCCACTCCCTGCGCAACGACGAACCCGAACGCGCCTCCCGCCCCTTCGACACCGACCGCGACGGCTTCGTGATGGGCGAGGGCGCCGGCTTCCTCGTCCTGGAACGCGCCGACGACGCCCGCGCCCGCGGCCGCACCCCCTACGCCCTGCTCGCCGGCTACGGCGCCAGCGCCGACGCCTACCACCTGTCCAACCCCCGCCCCGACGGCGCCGGCGCCGTCGCCGCGATGCGCGCCGCCCTCGCCGACGCCGGCCTCGCCCCCGGCGACATCGCCCACGTCAACGCCCACGGCACCTCCACCGTCCACAACGACCGCGCCGAAGCCGCCGCGCTGCGCACCGTGTTCGGCCCCCACGGGGTGCCCGTCACCTCCACCAAGGGCGCCATCGGCCACCTGATCGGCGCCGCCGGCGCCGTCGAGCTGATCTGCGCCATCCAGGCCATGAACACCCGCACCGTCCCTCCCACCGCCAACCACGAGAAGACCGAAGAGGGCCTGGACCTCGACGTCGTGCACACCGCGCCGCGCCCGATCCGCGCCGGCGCGGCCCTGTCCAACTCGTTCGGCTTCGGCGGCCACAACACGACCCTGGTGGTGACCCCGCTATGACCGCACCCACGACCGCCCCCGCCGCAGCCCCCGCAACCCCCGCCGCCGGCGCGGCGACCTCGCGCACCCGCCTGCACGTCGGCGCCGCCGACCTGGCCGCCTACCGCGCCGCCGCCCGCGCCCCCCTGGGCACCGCCGCCGCGCCCGGGGCCAGCCCCGCACACCCCTTCGTCGCCGCCCACGCCCTGGCCCAGCACACCGTCACCGCCCTGACCGCCGGCGACAGCGGCTTCACCGGCGTCGTCCACCTCGCCCAGGAGATCCGCACCCACACCCCCCTGCGCGAGGGCGACGTCGACGTCGCCGTCGAGGTCACCGCCGTGCGCCGCGAAGCCCGCGGCACCCGCCTGGCCCTGACCACCCGCCTCACCGACGCCGCCACCGGCACCCCCCTCGCCGACCTCGCCACCGCCGCCCTGCTCCTGGGCGCCACCGCCGCCGCACCCCACGGCACCCCGCCGCCCGCCGCCCACCCCGGCACCACCCCCCACGGCCCGGCCCGCACCCTCACCCACGTGCTGCGCGCCGCCGACACCACCGCCTACGCCCACGCCGCCGGCGACCTCAACCCCATCCACCTCGACGACGGCGCCGCCCGCGCGGCCGGCTTCCCCGGCGCCATCGCCCACGGCATGCACCTGGTCGCCCTGGCCGCCGAGGAGATCACCGACCGCCACGCCGGCGGCGACCCGGCCCGCGTCACCGCCCTGGGCGCCCGCTTCGCCGCCCCCACCCCCCTGGGCGCCGAACTGCGCCTGACCCTGCAGCCCCACGACGGCGGCCAGGTGGTGCGCTTCACCGTCGCCACCCAGGCGGGCACCGCCGTCAAGGCCGGCTGGGCGCGCATCGCACCGGCGGGGGAGTGAGCACCGTGACCACCACCCCCCGCCCCACCACCCCCGCGGCGCCCGCCGCCGGGCCCGAGGCCGTGCCCGCGCCACCGCTGGCACTGCCCGACGCGTTCACCGCCCACGCCCGCACCCGCCCCGACGCCCCCGCCCTGCTGTGGCACGAACGCACCGTCAGCTACCGCGCCCTCGCCGACCTCGCCGACGCCGAACGCGCCCGCCTGACGGCCCTGGACCTGGCCCCGGGCGAACCGGTGGGCCTGTACGCCGTCAAGTCGCCCGAGGCCGTCGCCCTCGTCCTGGCCTGCCTCATGGAGCGCCGCCCCTTCCTGCTGCCCTCCCCGCAACTGGCCCCCGCCCTGCTGGCCGCCCTCTTCGCCCAGGCCGGCGCCCGGCGCGTGCTCGCCCCCCTCGGCCAGCACACCCCCGCCCTGCCCGCCCTGCCCGCCCCCGCCCCGGTGCCCACCCTCGCCGCCGGCACCTCCTTCATGCTCACCACCTCCGGCTCCACCGACCTGCCCAAGATCGTCCCCCTCGCGCAGGCCGGCGTGGACCGCTTCACCGCCTGGGCCCACGACACCTTCGACCTCGGCCCCGGACGCGTCGTCGCCGGCTACGCCCCCCTCAACTTCGACCTCGCCCTGCTCGACGTGTGGGCCACCCTCGCCGCCGGCGGCACCTGCCTGCTCATCGACCCCGCCCACGCCCTCAACGCCCGCCACCTGCTCGCCCAGCTCCAACGCCACCGCCCGCACGTCCTGCAGGCCGTCCCCCTCGCCTACGCCCTGCTCGTGCGGGCCGCCGCCGGCACCACCGTCCTGGACGGCGTCGAACACGCCGCGTTCACCGGCGACGCCATCGACGCCCGCACCCTGGCGGCCCTGCCCGCCCTGCTGCCCGACGCCGCGCTCTACAACATCTACGGCTGCACCGAGACCAACGACAGCTTCCTGCACCGCCTGGACCGCCTGGACGCCGCCGCCGCCCTGCCCGTGCCCATCGGCGAGCCCCTGCCCGGCGTGCGCACCCTGATCACCACCGCCGACGGCACCCCCCTGGAGGGCCCCGGCAGCGGCGAACTCCACGTCTCCACCCCCTTCCAGGCCGCCGGCTACCTCGACCGCTCCCGCGACGCCGGACGCTTCACCACCCGCCCCGAGGGCGCCGGACCGGGCCGGCGCTGGTTCCGCACCGGAGACCTCGTCACCCGCGACGACCACGGCCGCATCCACCTCACCGGCCGCGCCGACTTCCAGGTCAAGGTCCGCGGCGTCGCCGTCAACACCGCCGAGATCGAACGCGTCCTGCTCGCCCACCCCGACGTGCGCGAAGCCGCCGTCGCCGCCGCGAGCGACCCGCTCACCGGCAAACGCCTGCACGCCGCCGTCCAGCGCGCCCCCGGCTCCGCCCTCAACACCCTCGTCCTGCGCGAGCACCTGGCCCGCAACCTGCCGCGCGCCGCCGTCCCCGAGAAGCTCGCCGTCCACGACGACCCGCTGCCCAAGACCGCCACCGGCAAGGTCGACCGCAAGGCCGTCCTGCCCGCCCCCTGACCCCCGCACCCCCGCACCACCCGCACCACCCCCGCACCCCCGCACCACCCGCACCACCCCCGCACCCCCGCACCACCAGTCACCGACCGACCACCCACCACAGCCAGGGAGTTGCCCGCCATGAGCAACATCGCCCAGATCAAGCGGTTCCTCATCGAGGAGTTCCTGCCCGACATCACCCCCGACCAGCTCGCCGACGACCACGACCTGCTCTCCGACGGCGTCATCGACAGCCTCGGCGTCCTCAAGCTCATCGCCTGGGTCGAGGACCACTTCGCCCTGCCCGTCGACGACACCGACCTCGACCCCAACAACTTCCGCTCCGTCGCCGCCATCGACGCCTTCATCACCGAACGCCGCACCACCGCCGCCGCCGCCACCGCCACCGTGGGCGGCTGACGGCCATGCACCCGGCCCTCACCGCGCTCCTCGCCGCCCGCCCCGTCGACCTGGAGGCCTGGCGCTCGTGGTGGGACCAGCTCGAACACCGCACCCTGGGCCCGGCCGACAGCGACCGGGCCCAGGCGGCGGCCCTGCTGGCCAGCCTCACCACCCGCCTGCCCGACCCGGCCACCCTCACCGCCCTGACCACCTCCCTGACCGAACGCGCCCCCCACCCCGGCGACGCCCACCCCCACAGCGTCAACATCGTCGGCACCGGCGGCGGACCGCCCACCCTCAACCTCTCCACCGCCGCCGCCCTGACCGCCGCCGCCCTCGGCACCCCCGTCGTCAAGACCGGCTCACGCGCCTACACCAGCGCCGCCGGCTCCGTCGACCTCCTCGAACGCCTCGGCATCCCCCTCACCACCAGCCACCACGCCACCGCCGACCACCTCGCCCAGCACGGCATCGCCTTCGCCGGCCCCCACGTCTACCCGCCCGCCCTCACCCGCCTGGCCCGCACCCTCTACCCCCTCGCCCTCAAACCCTTCGGCGCGTTCCTCAACACCCTCGGCCCCCTGCTCGCCACCGTCCCCGTCACCGCCCAGCTCACCGGCGTCGCCACCCCCGCCGCCCTCGCCGCCCTGCGCCCCCTGGCCGCCCAGGACCGGCGCCGCACCGTCTGGCTGGCCCACAACACCGCCGGCGCCGACGAACTCCTGCCCTTCGCCGACAACACCCTGCACACCCCCGACGGCGACCTCCACCTGCCCGCCGGCACCGTCGCCCCCCACCACGGCACCCTCGCCGACCTCGCCCCCCACCCCGACGACCTCACCGGCCACTTCCTCGACGCCCTCGCCGACCGCGCCGGCCCCACCACCACCCGCACCATCGCCCTCAACGCCGCCGCCCTCGCCCTGGCCGCCGGCCGCCACACCCACTGGCGCACCGCCTACACCGACGCCCTGGCCGCCCTGGCCGACGGCACCCCCCGCGCCCTGGCCGAACGCCTGCGCACCCGCACCCGGAAGGCCGCCGGTGTCTGAGACCCTCTTCCCCCCGCACACCCTGGGCCTGGCCGTCTTCCTCAACGCCGGCGACCCCGCCGCACCCCTCGCCGACCTCGCCCACCTCCTCGACGACCACGGCGTCGACGTCCTCGAACTCGCCGTCCCCTTCCCGAACTCACCCACCGACGGCCCCGTCATCCGCCGCTCCGCCACCCGCGCCCTGGCCGCCGGCACCACCCTGGACACCACCCTGGCCGCCCTCGCCGACCTCACCCCCACCCTCCGCCACCTCAAGGTCGCCCTCCTCGCCGACTGGAGCCACAGCCTGCGCCACCGCGACCCCGCCGCCACCGCCCGCGCCGTACGCGCCAGCGGCGCCCGCGCCCTGCTCGTCCACGCCCTGCCCCCACGCCTGCGCCCCGCCTGGCAGCAGGCCCTGCGCGACGAGGACCTCCCCCAGGTCACCACCTGCTACCCCGCCTCCGCCCCCGACGTCCTCACCGACGCCGCCCGCGGCGCACACGGCGCCTACGTCTACCTCGTCGCCCACTACGGCCGCTCCGGCACCGCCCCCGCCGCCGGCCACCACACCCTCGCCGCCACCGTCACCGCCCTGCGCACCGCCGCCCCCGCGACCCCCGTCGCCGTCGGCTTCGGCGTGCGCAGCGCCGCCGACCTCGACGCCGTCGCCGCCTGCGGCGCACACGCCGCGATCGTCGGCTCCGCCGCCGTCGCCCGCCTCGAGCACGCACAGACCGAAGGCCTCGACCCCGTCACCGAACTGCGGGCCTTCCTCACCGACCTCCGCCCCGCCCGCCGCCCCCCGGCGAAGCGGCCCGGCGGACCGCGCACCACCGCACCCACCCCCACCACCCGCGGCACCACGACCCGAGAGGAAACCTCATGCTGATCCGCGACCTGGCCGACGTGAAGACCGTCGAGTGGGGCAACGGCCTGTCCCGCCGCTTCCTCCTGGAGAGCGACGGCCTCGGCTACAGCCTCACCGACACCGTCGTCAACGCCGGCACCAAGTCCCGCCTGGAGTACCGCAACCACCTGGAGGCCTGCTACTGCATCGCCGGCTCCGGCGAGGTCGTCACCATGGACGGCACCACCCACCCCATCACCCCCGGGCGCCTGTACGCCCTCGACGAGCACGACGCCCACTACCTCGTCGCCTCCCCCGAGGAGGACCTGCGCCTGGTGTGCGTCTTCTCCCCGGCCCTGCGCGGCGACGAGGTCCACCAGCTCGACGCCCACTCCTCCTCCGCCTACTAGGCGCCCGGCGCCCCGCGCCCCCGCCGCCCCCGCCGGGGCCCGCGCCCGGGCCCCGGCGGGGGCGCGCCCCCAGGAACCGACGTGAGCCGGCGCCACCGCGCGCCGGCCTGCCACCCCGGGCCCCGCCACCGCGGCCCGGGAGGAAGGCGGCACATCCCATGATCCGCTGGAACGCCGACCAGAGGGCCCTGCGCGAGGGCCTGGCCCGCTTCGGCGACGACCTCAGCGCCGGCCACATCGAAGGCGACGAACAGGGCGCCTTCTCCCACGACAAGTGGCGCATGATCCAGAAGACCGGCATCCTCTCCCTGCCCTTCGAGGAGCGCTACGGCGGCCTGGGCCAGTCCCTGCTCACCACCATGTACGTCCTCGAAGGCCTCGGCGCCACCTGCCGCGACGGCGGCCTCAACTTCTCCGTCACCACCTCCATGGCCTCCACCGGCGTGCCCCTGCAGGCCTTCGGCTCACCCGCCCTCAAAGAGGCCTACCTGCCGCGCATCGCCTCCGGCGAGGCCATCGGCGCCCACGCCATCACCGAGTCCGATTCCGGCTCCGACGCCATGCAGATGCGCACCCGCGCGGTACGCGACGGCGACCACTTCGTCCTCAACGGCGCCAAGACCTTCGTCTCCAACGGCCCCGTCGCCGACGTCGTCGTCGTCTACGCCCGCACCCACCCCCAGGGCGGCGCCCTGGGCGTCACCGCCTTCCTCGTCGACGCCCACACCCCCGGCCTGACCACCGGCAACCCCATCAAGAAGATGGGCCTGCGCACCTCCCCGCTGTCCGAGCTCTACCTCGACGACGTGCGCGTGCCCGCCGACCGCGTCCTGGGCCGCGTCGGCGGCGGCTTCCTCGTCCTGGACCACGTCATGAAACGCGAGATCCTCTACAGCTTCATCGTCAACACCGGCGAGATGCAGCACCGCCTCGCCCGCTGCCTGGACTACGCCAAGACCCGCATGTCCTTCGGCAAGCCCATCGGCTCCTACCAGTCCGTCGCCAACAAGATCGTCGACACCAAGATCCGCCTGGAAACCGCCCGCAAGTGGCTGTACGACACCGCCCAGCGCCTGGAGGCCGGCGACAACGTCACCGTCGACATGGCCATCGCCAAACTCCTCACCAGCGAGTCCAACCTCGCCACCTCGCTGGCCGCCGTCCAGGTCTTCGGCGGCAACGGCTACATGTCCGAGTACGGCCTGGAGAAGGACGTGCGCAACGCCGTCGCCGGCACCATCTACTCCGGCAGCAACGAGATCCAGTACAACCGCATCGCCGCCATGCTGGGACTGGGCAAATGACCGCCCCCGCCGCCCCCCACCCCGCCGCCCCCGCCGCCCACCCCGGCGCCCCGGCCCCGCGCCGCGCCGGCCACCTCAAGGTCTGCGGCGCCCGCACCCGCTCCGACCTCGCCCTGCTCGCCGACACCGGCCCCACCCTGGTGGGCCTGTGGCACGGCGTGCCCGGCGGCCCCGCCGACCTCGACGCCGACCGCCTCGCCGACCTCGCCGCCACCGCCATCCGCCTGGGCCTGGAACCCGTCCTGGTCACCTTCCTCGACCACGCCCCCACCCTGGCCGCCCTCGCCCGCGCCACCGGCATCCGCTGGATCCAGCTCCACGCCTACCAGAGCCCCGCCCTCGTCGCCGAACTGCGCGAGCACCTGCCCTACGCCGTCCTCGTCAAGGTCCTGCACCTGTCCCGCGGCCGCTGCCTGGAACGCGCCTTCACCCGCGCCTTCGAACGCGCCGGCTGCGACCTGTTCCTCCTGGACACCGTCACCGACGACGGCCGCGTCGGCTCCACCGGCCAGAGCCTGGACCCCGCCCACGTCCACGCCCTGCTGCCCCGCCTGACCATCCCCTTCCTCCTCGCCGGCGGCCTCAGCGCCGCCAACCGCGCCACCTACCGCACCGTCACCGACCACCCCCTGTACGCCGGCGCCGACATCGACTCCGCCGCCCGCGACCGCACCGGCCGCCTCACCCACGACAACGTCACCGCCCTCACCCGCGCCTGGCACCCGCGCCTCCAGGAGGCCCCGGCATGAGCCCCAGCTTCACCGACGCCCTGCTCGGCGCCGAACGCCCCCTGGTCATGGAGGTCAAGCTCCGCGACCCCCACGGCACCGACCTGCTGGGCGACCGCACCGTCACCGACCTCGTCGCCCGCTACGAACGCGCCGGCGCCCCCTGCCTGTCCGTCGTCACCGGCCGCTGGTTCGGCGGCACCACCCGCCTGCTGCGCGAGGTCGCCGCCGCCACCGACCTGCCCGTCCTGCAGAAGGACTTCCTCACCCGCCCCGCCCAGCTCGAAGCCGCCCGCGCACTCGGCGCCTCCGCCGTCCTGCTCACCGCCGCCCTGCTGCCCGCCGCCTCCCTGCACCGCCTGGTCGCCTGCGCCCTCGACCTCGGCCTGACCCCCTTCGTCGAGATCACCGACGAACGCGAACTGGCCGCCCTGCCCCGCCCCCGCGAATGCGTCGTCGCCGTCAACAACAAGGACATCCGCACCCGCGAACGCGACCGCGGCGACCTCGGCCGCAGCCTGCGCCTGCTGCCCGCCCTGCGCGCGGCCGGCGTACGCGCCCCCGTCTCCGCCTCCGCCATCACCGACCCCGCCGACGCCGCCCGCCTCCTGGACGCCGGCTACGCCGGCCTGCTCGTCGGCACCTCCCTGATGCGCACCCGCGACCTCGCCGGCTGGCTCGCCGACCTCGACCACGCCCGCACCGGAGCCGCCGCGTGAACCACGACCTGCGCACCCGCTCCCTGGTCCTGGACGCCGACGGCATCCCGCTGTCCGCCCTCGTCGCCGAACCCGAGCACCGCACCCCCAAAGCCGTCGTCCTGGCCATCCACGGCCGCGGCATGCGCGCCGCCTACTTCGCCGGCCCCGCCCACCGCGACACCAGCCTGCTCACCCTCGCCGCCGACCTCGGCTACACCGTCCTGGCCGTCGACCGCCCCGGCCACGGCGCCTCCGCCCACCGCCTGCCCGCCGGCCAGCTCATCGCCGACCAGGCCGCCACCGTGCACGCCGCCCTCACCGACTACGCCCGCGCCCACCCCACCGGCGCCGGCGTCCAACTCCTCGCCCACTCCTTCGGCGGCAAGATCGCCCTGCACCTCGCCGCCCACTGGCCCGCCGACCCCGCCCTGCCCCTGCTCGGCTGCGACATCTCCGGCCTCGCCCAGCACTACGCCCCCGGCGCCTGGGACCGCCCCGACGACCTCGCCGGCGGCGGCCGCCTCAACTGGGGCCCCCTGCACCTCTACCCGCCCGGCACCTTCCACGCCGCCCGCACCCTGCTCACCCCCGTCCCCGCCCTCGAATCCCGCGAACTGGCCACCTGGCCCGCCCGCTACAGCGCCCTCGCCGCCCGCGTCCGCGTCCCCGTCCGCCTCACCCTCGCCGACCACGAGCACTGGTGGCGCCTGGAGAGCACCCACCGCGCCGCCCTGACCGCCGCCTTCCCCACCGGCCTGGCCCACCTCGCCACCGCCCGCCGCGCCGGCCACAACCTCTCCCTGGGCCACGCCGCCCGCCCCTACCACCTGCGCGCCCTCGCCTTCACCGACGACTGCCTCACCCGCCCCACCCCCACCCCTGCGCCCGCGCCCGCGTCCGCGCCGCTGCTCGCCGCGCTCTGACGCGCCGGCCCCCCGACCACCTGGCGCAGGGTGGAGGGAAGGGCCCCGCCGTCCCCCTCCGGGCGAAGGAGGACGGCGGGGCCCGCCCACCGCACCCGGGGGAAGCGGGCGCCGGGGGAATCGCGCCCGGCCCGCCGCGGTTGCCCCCACAGGCGCGCCGACAGACGGCCGCGCCCGACGAGGGGAGCAGCACGTGCGGATCGGCGACATCGACGTCCTGGCCATCACCGACGGAACCGGCACCGAGACCGCCGCCGACATCCTCACCCGCCCCGGCACCGACGACCCCTGGGCCTGCCACCGCCACCACCTCGCCCCCGACGGCACCCTCACCCTGCCGCTCGGCGGCTTCCTCGTCCGCACCGGCGAGCGCACCGTCCTCGTCGACGCCGGCGTCGGCCCCCACGACGACGGCACCTACCGCGGCGGCGCCCTGCTCGACTCCCTCGCCGCCCACGGCGTCACCCCCGCCGACGTCACCGACGTCGTCTTCACCCACCTCCACTTCGACCACACCGGCTGGGCCTCCGTCGAGGGCCGGCCCGTCTTCCCCCGCGCCACCTACCGCGCCCACCGCGCCGACTGGCAGCACTTCGTCACCGGCCCCACCGCCTCGCCCCAGGCCGTCGCCAAGCTCGCCCCCGTCGAGGACCGGCTCGAACTCTTCGACACCGACACCACCCTCGCCCCCGGCCTCGACGCCCTCCACCAGCCCGGCCACACCCCCGGCACCACCGTCTACGTCCTGTCCTCCCGCGGCCTCCGCGCCCTGCTGCTGGGCGACGTCGCCCACTCCGTCGTCCAGTTCGCCGAACGCGACTGGCAGGTCGTCTGGGACATCGACCCGGCCGCCGCCCGCGCCGTGCGCAACCGCATCGCCGACCAGGCCGCCGACACCGACACCCTCCTCGCCGCCGCCCACTTCCCCGGCATGCGCTTCGGCCGCATCCTCACCACCGGCGGCCACCGCCGCTTCGCCCCCCTCTAGCAGCCCGCCCCCGAGGACGGCCGCGCGGCCGTCCCCGGGGGCTGTGGTGAGTTGCGTCCGCGGGCCGCCGGGCGTGCGTTCCGGCGGTGTCCTGCGGGTGCCTGCGGGGGCCTCGCCCGTTCCGGTACCCCCCGGCGTGCTCCTCGCTGCCCCTGGGGCGCGCGGCCGTCCGCGGGGCCGGGGAAGCTGCGCCCGTCGGCCGCCGGTTCGGCTGCCGGGCGTGCGTTTCGGTGGTGTCCTGCGGGTGCCTGCGGGGGCCTCGCTGTCCTGGTGCCCCCGGTGTGTTCCTCGCCGACGGCCTCGTCCCGGCCCCGTGGGGCGCGCGGCCGTCGGCCGGGCCGTGGCCGGTTCCGGTGTTCCCGGTGTGTTCCGTGCCTGCTGGGGTCCCTGTCCGTTGTGCCCGTCGGCCGCCGGTTCGGCGGCCGGGTGTGCGTTTCGGTGGTGTCCTGCGGGTGCCTGCGGGGGCCTCGCTGTCCGGGTGCCCCCGGTGTGTTCCTCGCCGACGGCCTCGTCCCGGCCCTGTGGGCGCGCGGCCGTCGGCCGGGCCGTGGCCGGTTCCGGTGTTCCCGGTGTGTTCCGTGCCTGCTGGGGTCCCTGTCCGTTGTGCCCGTCGGCCGCCGGTTCGGCGGCCGGGCGTGCGTTCCGGCGGTGTCCTGCGGTTCCTCGACGGCCGCTTGCCGGGCGGCCGCCCGCTGTGCGCCGGCAAGCCGCCGGTCGCGCCGCCGACGTGCGCGTCTCACGCTGCCCGGCCTGCGGCCCGGGGCCGCCCGCCGGGCCGCCGTGCGCACCGGCCGGCCGGCTGCGCCACGGGGTGCGCGTTCAGCCTGCGGGCGACGGCCGCCCGCCGGGCCGTCGCCCGGCCCGATGTCCTCGACCACCTGCTGTGCGACCCACCGGTACCCGCCGGATCGGTTGGCGGCAAGTCCCTCTCCCCGCCGAGGACTTGGGGCTTTCCGGGTGGCGCCCGCGTCCCCACACTGGGCTGACCTGCCGGGGGAGGGGGCGCCATGTGGGTGGTACCGGTCCTGTTGCTGGGGGCGGCGGTCGGGCTGGCTGCGGGGTGGCTGCGCAGCCGGGCGGCGCTGCGCGAGCTGCACCGGGCCGAACGGGACGCACGCGGCCGGGAGTTCGACCTCCGCCCGCACGAACTCGCCGCCCTGGCGGGCAACCTGGCGCAGCTGACGCTCCTGGAGCTGTACGAGCGCGGCCGCATCGTCGCCTCCCGCTCCGGGGACGTCACCGCGACCGCGACCCCGGCCGCCCCGGGCGCCGGACCGCAGGAGACGGCTCCGGTGGAGGAGGCGGTGGTGGAACAGCTGGGGCCCACCGGAACCGGCGACATCGGCGCCCTGGTCACCGCCGTGGAGCGCGGCCCGCAGGTGCGCGAGGTGCGCGCGCGCCTGGCGGGCGCGGGCCTGGTCGACGACGAGGAGCTGCAGGAGCGCGCCCGGCAGGCGAGCGCGCAGATGTTCACGGTGCTGGTCTCGGTGGCCGCGACGGGCGTGGCCGCCCTGGCGTGGGCGCTCGTGACGGGCGGGAACCTGCTCCTGCCGCCGGCGGGCTTCGCGGTGCTGTTCGCGCTCGCGCTGTGGGCCCACCGCAGGTCGTGGCCCTACCTGCGCCCGACCACCGTGCTCGGCGCCCGGGTGCTCGCCGAGGCGCGGGCCGCCCGGCGCCATCCCCGGGACCGGGCCGAGGCCGTCGCCCTGGACGGCCTGGAGGCGTTGCCCGCCGACCACGACCTGCGGGTCTGCCAGGAGGCGGCCCGCGCCCGCAAGGCCGCCCTGGCCCGCGCGGCGGCCACCAAGCGGACCGCCTCGCACGGTACCGGCGGTCGAAGCGGCGGCAGCGGGGGAGTGGGCGCCGGCGGGTGCGGTGGCGGATGCGGCAGCTCGGGCTGCGGCAGCGGCTGCGGAGGAGGCTGCGGCGGCGGTGCGTGAGCGCGCCCGCCCGGCCGGGGCGCCCCTGGTGGCCTGTGCGCCGGGTTCGCTCGTTGCGCGCCCCATGGCGGGCCCCGGGGTCGGAGTGGGAAGTCGGCCTGGCCGACTTCCTGTGCGGTGGTGGGAGTGCGGTGCGCCGCCGCCCCGGAGCGGGGCGGCGGCGTGTGGTCAGCGGGCGGCGAACTCGCCGGTGCGGACGGCGGTGACGAAGGACTGCCAGGCGGCGGAGGGGAAGAGGAGGGCTGGGCCGGAGGGGTCCTTGGAATCGCGCACGGGCACCACACCGGCGAAGCCGTCGGCGACCTCGATGCACTGGCCGCCGTTCGGGCCGCTGTACGAACTCTTCCGCCAGGAAGCCTCCGTCAGGTCGACATCCACTCCAGGTCCCTCCTCGCCCCACGGATGAAAGCCAATGATTCGGTCTGGCCGAGGGCCTCGACCGCCAGCCGATCGTAGCCCCTGCTCAGTGCGGCAACCGACTTGGAGTCGCGGTCGATGTAACCGCGTTGCTCGACCTCGCCGTAAGCGAGAACTTTTCGGTTCGGCATGGTAAGGAGGGTCGCCATGTGCGTGAACGCCCGGTTCTCGCCCAAGGCGAACGGGGCCACCTGGATGATCACGTTGGGTCGAGCGGCCAACTGCTCGAGATGAAGCAGCTGTTCGACCATGACGTCCCGCCCGCCGACGACCCTCCTGAGGCAGGTCTCGTCCAGCACCACGTGCAGGAGCGGGGGCGGGGTACGGTGAAGGACTTGCTGTCGGGCAAGCCTGAATTCGATGCGCTCGTCGGCCAGCTTCTGGGGAGAGAGGCCCAGCCTCACGTTGCCCATCTGGAGCGCGGTGGCGTATGCCCGAGTCTGCAGGAGCCCGGTGATGACAGTGCCCTCGAAGATTCTGATCTCTTCCGCGAGGGCCTCGTAGCGGGAGAACTCCGGGAAGCCCTCCAGGATCGCGGCGTTCTTCAGCTGATACCACATCAGCAGCATGGTGCCGCCCGTGTCGAGGGCGATGTCGGCGAGCTCGGCAAGCTTGCGGCTCGGGGGCCGGTGCGCAAGTTCGATGTAGGACAGGTGCGAGGGCGAGCACCCGATGAGGGGGGCCAGGTCCTCCTGGAGGAGGTCCTTGGCCTCCCGGAAGGCGCGGAGCTGGATCCCGAAGGGCGCCCAGGGGCTCGACTCGGGGTCAATCTTCTTCTTGTTCAAGGCAGTCCTCAACTTCCGTACGACCCCATGGCAGGTAGCAGGCCGCTTCCGATGCTAGGGGAATCCGGGCCACCATATGCACAGAACGTGAAACTCCGATCGCAGAGGGTTCCCTTTCCATGTCCAACGACCAAGCCCCCCGCCTCCACGGCTACGGTGTCCGCTGGGACCCGGCGGCCGGCTGCCACCGGGTCCGCAACGAGACGACCGGCGAGTGGCTGCGCGGGCCGGACGGCGAACCGGCCTCCTTCACCTTCTTCGGCGACGCCTTCAGCGCCTGGCGCCGCTTCGAGGTCCACAAGCGGCCCGGTGAGAAGTGACGTTGTCCACCGACCCCCGCCCGTCGGCCGGGGCCCCCGTGTGCCGGCTCGGCTGCCACGTCCTGGTCCGCAACCGGCGCGGCGACGTCCTGCTCGTCGACCCCGACTACCTGGACGGCATGGTCCTGCCGGGCGGCTCCGCCCGCCCCGACGAGCCCCCGCACCTGGCCGCCGCCCGCCACCTGCACGCCGAGACCGGCCTGGTCGCCCGCCTCGCCCACGTCCTCGCCGTCGACTTCGCCCCCGCCGACCGCTACCTCCAGCGCCTCACCCTCGTCTTCGACGGCGGCACCGTCCCCGACACCACGGTCGTCACCGTCCCGCCCCGCCACCGCAGCGGACTGCTCGGCGCCCGCTTCGTCCCCGCCCGCAGCCTCCCCGACCTGATGGCCCCCTCCCAGGCCGCCCGCGCCGCCGAAGCCCTCGCCGGCCGCTCCCTGCCCGCCCTCCTCCACGGCCAGCGCGCCGTCTGACCCCGCCCGCACCCTCGACGGACAGCTCTCACCGCGAGCTGAGATGGAAGGCGTGGCCGCGACGCAGCCCCCGTGCTCGACGCCGCGCTGGCCGAGGAGTTCTCCATCCTCCTCGTCGGCATCCAGCGCCTCGTCCGCCGCCGCCTGCGCCGGACGACGGACCGACTGCGCGTCTCGGAGGCGGCCGAGGAGCCGTGCCTGGCCGGCAACTCGGTCTCCACCCTCGTCAACCAGCCCGCCGCCCCGGGCCTGCTGCGCCGGGAGGCGGACCCCTCCGACGGGCGCGGCCCTGCTGTACGCCACCCCGCGGGCCGTCGAGCGGATCGAGGCCTGGCGCCGGCGCCGGCGCGCCCTGATGGGCGACACCGTCGCCGACCTGCCCGCCGAGCAGCGCCGGGCGCTGGCCGCCGCCCTGCCCGCGCTGCGGCAGGTCGCCGAGGGCCTGCGCCCCGCGCCGCGGCGCAGGAGGAGGAACCGTGAGCGAGCACACCGGGCACGCCGGGCACACCGACCACACCGGGCACGCCGACGGCACCGGGAGCAGCGGCGGGGCCGGGGAGGCGGTGGTGTGCCGGGGCCGCGGCAGGGCCACCAGGGCCGTCGGCCGGATCGACCTGACCGTGCGCGCCGGCGAGGTGTTCGGCCTGCTGGGCCCCGACGGCGCCGGCAAGGCCACCACCATCCGTGCGATCACCACCCTGCTGGCCGTCGGCGGCGGGATGGTGAGCGTCTTCGGCCACGACGCCGCCCGCGGCCCCGTGCAGGTGCGCCGCCTGCTCGGCTACGTCCCCCGGCAGCTGTCCGCCGACGCCGCGCTGACCGGGCGCGAGAACGTCGCCCTGTTCGCCCGCGCCTTCGACGTCCCGTGCCGCGAACGCGCCGCCCGCGCTGACCGGGCGCCGGCGCCGTCGGCCTCGCCGACGCCGCCGGGCGGATGGCCGCCACCTGCTCCGGCGGCGTGGTGCGCCGCCTCGGACCCGCCCAGGCCCTGGTCGGCGCCCCGCGCCCGCTCGTCCTGGACGAGCCACCGTCGGCCTGGGCCCGATCGCCCGCACCGGCGTGGGGGAGCGCGTGGACGCCGTGCGCGCCGCCACCGGCATGACCGTCCTGGTCACCGCCCTCCCTCCGTGCCCGCCGGCGGGCACGGAGGGGCCCGTCACGGACGGGGCGGACCGCCACCGCGACCGCGTCGCCCTGACGGACCGCGGCCGCAGCCGCGCGCTCGGCACCCCCGCCGAGCTCAGGGAGCGGGTACGCGCGGGAGACCCCGCCCGGGGCGAGCCCAGCCTCGACGGCGCCTTCCGCCGCTTCGCCGGCCGGCAGCCGGCCGACGCCACGGAAGGAGACTCCTCCGGGGGTCCGCCGAACCGGCCGCACCGCGGGCCGCGTCGGCTGAGGCCGGGCCACCCGCGCCGCCGGCCCCGACCTGTCCCTGTGCTGTGCCCCCGCGCGCCCGCTCCGGCCGGCGCCTGGTGCCCGCCCGCGGCGGCGCGATGTGCGCCGTCGAGCTGCGGAAGCTGCGCCACGACCGCACCGAGCTGTACACCCGGGCCGTCCGGCCGGCGCGGTGGCTGCTCGTCTTCGGCGGGACCTTCCCCCGCCTCACGGCCATCCCCGCCGGCGGCATCCCGTACCCGGACTACCTCGTGCCCGGCATCGTCGCCCAGTGCGCGATGTCCATCGCGCTCTTCCACGGCACCGTGTTCGTCTGGGAGCGGGACTCCGGGGTCCTCACCGGACTGCTCGTCACTCCGGCCCCGCGCGTGGCCCTGGTCACCGGCAAGGCCTCCGCCGCCGGCGTCAAGGCGCTCCTCCGGGCCGCGGTGGTGGTGCTGATCGCCGCGGCCCTCGGCGTCGCCGTGACCTGGAACCCGCTGCGGCTGCCGGGGTGGCGGCCGTCGTGCTGCTCGGCTCGGCGTTCTTCGCCTGCCTGTCGGTGGCCGTCGCCGGCGTCGTGCTCACCCGCGACCGCCTGATGGGCATCGGCCGGGCCATCGCCGTGCCGCTGTTCTCCGGCTCCAACGCCCTCTACCCGCCGGACCCGATGCCCGGCCGGCTCCGGGGCGTCAGCCGCGCCGACCCGCTCGGCTACCAGGTCGACGCGCTGCGCGGCCTGCGCATCGGCACCCGAACCGCCTGCCGCCGGACTTCGCCGTCCCCGCCCCGGCCACCGTCCCGGGCATCACCGCCGCCTCCGCCCTGCTGGGCCGCCTGGCCCGCTGAGCACGCCCACCGGCCGCCCCCCCGGGGCACGCCGGCCCCGGGAAGGGGGGCGCGCGCGGAGCCGGGCGCCGGCCGGCTCCGCGCGCGCGGGGGAGGAGGGGTCAGGCGGCGGCGTCCTGGCGCCGGGTGCGGACGCTGGAGACCAGCTGGGCGCGGATGCGGGCGGGCACCTCGGGGGCGAAGCGGGCCAGGTAGTGGTCCAGGTGGGTCTCGTCGCCGCAGAGGAACGGCAGGTCGAAGACCAGCAGCTTGCGCACCGCCAGCAGCGGGACGGGCGCGCGCAGCGGCCGGAAGGAGCGGTTCCACAGGCCGGGTTCCTCGCACACCGGGTGGAACTGTCCGATCATCAGGCCCTGTTCGACGAACTCGTCCTTGGCCTTGCGCTGGAGCTCGTCCAGCACGGTGGAGTCCGCGCGGTCCAGCTGCGGCAGGACCAGCAGCACGGTCAGCAGCTCGCGGTCCGACTCCTCGTCCAGCGCGGCGAGCAGCGCGTCGTAGTGGGCGCGCAGTTCGGCCACCAGCGCGGGCAGGTCCCCTTCGGGGGAGGCGTCGGCGACGGCGATGTGGAACAGGCCGCGGCGCAGCGAGGGCTGGGTGTAGGGGCAGACCGGGCCGCTGCGGCCGAGGTCGGGGTGGGCGGCGGTGAGGAAGGCGCGCGCCCAGGCGAGGGTCTCGGCGGCCTCGGGGCGCCCGGCGGCGTGCCCGGCGTCGATCTGCCCGGCGCTGTACAGGCGCAGCGCCCCGGTGACGGCGGCGGGGGCGCTCATCGCGGCCCCCGCCACACCGGGGCCAGGCGGGGGCCGCCGCCGGGCAGGGCGAGGGACTCGCCGAAGGGGGTGAAGCCGTGGGCGGCGAGCAGGCCGGCGCCGGCCGGGGAGCTGGCCTCGGCGTAGGCGGCCTGGCCGGCGGTGTCGACCTCGGCGAGGAAGGCGCGCAGCAGGGCCCGGCCGGCGCGGGTGCGGCGGGCGCCGGGGTGCACGCCGACGAAGGAGAGGTAGTGGTGGGTGCGGTGGCGCGGGTGGCGCCGGTGCTGGAGGCGGGCGATGGCGGCCAGGCGGCGGGCGCCGGCGCCGTGGCCGTCGCTGCCGAGCGCCTCGGCGAGCGCGCCGGCGGCGGCGCCGTCCCCGTCGCCGGGGTCCTCCCAGCGGCCGGGCGGCAGGAACAGCAGCGCCCCCAGCGGCTGCCCGCTCGCGGGGGGCGTGCCGGTGTCCTCCCCGGCGCCCGGGAGGGCGAGCAGGGCGCCGCCGTGGGCGAGGCTCTGCTCGGCCTGGAGGCGGAAGAACGCGGGCAGCACCCGGGCGCGGTGGGCGGGGTCGGGGAAGGCCCAGAGCATCAGGGCGTCCTCGGCGAACGCGGCGGCCAGCACGCGGGCGAGGGCGTCGCGCTCCTCGGGCCGGGCCGGACGGACGACGGGCTGCACGGCGGGCCCGGCGGCGGGCTGTGCGGGGGGCCCGGCGGCGGGCCGTGGGACGGCCGCGGCGGGCAGGGCGGTGGCGGTGGTCAACGGGCACTCTCCTCGAACGAGGGGGCGGACGAAGGGGAAGGCGGGTCAACGGTCACGGCGGCGGGGCCGGCGGGGCCGGCGGGTGCGGCAGCGGGCACGGCGGCTCCGGCAGCGGCGCCCGAAGCGCCCGAAGCGCCCGAAGCGCCCGAGACGCCCGAGACGGCCGAGGCGGCCAGGGCGGCCACGCGCGCGTGCAGCGGCGCCACCCACCCCTCCGCCTCCGGCTTGATCAGCACGCTGCGCAGCACCCGCGCCCCGTCCGCGTCCGCGCGCACGCCCGGATGGCGGCGCGCGAAGTCGGCGGCGTCCACGCGCAGCACGCTCAGGTACACGGGGTCGTGCTCGTCGGCCATGCCCCGGCGCAGCACCGTCTGCGAGGCCTCGTCGAGCGCCGACAGCGCGGGCGTGCCGGGCACGGTGGGGAAGTAGGTGACGATGTCCAGCTGCGGGCGCTGGTACAGCGTCAGCTCCGCGCTGTCCTCGATCAGGCCGGCCCAGGCCAGGGCGGCGCGCCGGCTCGCGGCCAGCCCCGCGCCCAGCCCGTGCGCGGTCAGCGGCAGCAGCTGCAGGGTCAGCCACAGCGCGGCGGCCGACGCCCCCGCGCGCGAGCACTCCAGGCTGATCTCGCCCAGGTGCAGCTCCGCGTCGGTGAAGTAGGTGTACGGGGAGTCGTGGGCGAAGTGCCGCCCGATGCCCGGGTCGGCGAACAGCACCGCCCCGCAGCCGTAGGGCTGGAGGCCGTGCTTGTGCGGGTCGACGGTCACCGAGTCGCAGCCGCCGATCGCCCGCCACGGCGCCGGATCCACGCCCAGCGAGGCGGCCAGCGCGTCGTCGGCGGCCAGCAGCGCGAAGAACCCCCCGTACGCGGCGTCCACGTGCACCCGCGCCCCGTAGCGCCGGGCCAGCGGCAGCACCTCGTGCACCGGGTCGACGGCGCCCGCCCCGGTGGTGCCGCAGGTGACCACCACCGTGCCCACCCGCCCGGTGCGCAGCAGCTCCTCCAGCGCGCCGACGTCCATCCGCCCCTCGGCGTCCGCCGCCACCGCGTACCCCCGCACGCCCAGCACGTGGCACATCCGGCTGTGGGTGTAGTGCGCCTGGGCGCTGTAGGCCACGCCCCGCCCGGGGTGGCTCTGGCGCGCCACGTACAGCGCCTCCAGGTTGGCGATGGTGCCGCTGCTGGTCAGGTGGCCCACGTGCGCGGGCAGCGCGAACATCGCGGCGAGCTGCGCCACGCACTCGCGCTCCATGTCGTTGGTGGCCGGACCGCCCTCGTAGGCGTGGTTGTTGGGGTTGAAGCGCATCGCCGTCAGGTAGCCCACCACCGCCGCCGGGTGCGGCGGCTTGACCATCTGCCCGGCGTACCGCGGGTGGAAGAACGGGTAGTTGTGCTCCAGGCGCTCGGCGAAGCGCTCGAACGCGGCGGCGAAGTCCGCCTCGTCCACCAGGTGCGAGGGGTGCGCCCGCAGCGGCCCGAACCGCTCGCCCCACCGCTCGGCCACCTCGGCCGCCCTCGGCAGCCAGTACCGCAGGTCCACGCTCCGGCCCTTCCCCTCAGCTCACGTTCCCGGACGAATCAGGTGCCATCAGGTGCCGACGGACCGCGCCCTCGGCGAGGGGAGGCGACGCGCGGGTGAGCAGCGCGCCGGGCCCCTGGCGAGTACGGGCGGTCACCGCGTGCCGAAGCCCTCGAGCGTTCCTCGACCGCGTCGCAGCCACCGTCGCCACCCCCCGCAAGACGCCCGCAACACCCGCAGCTCACCCCCGCCCCGCCCCCGCCGCCCCACCGCCCCGCGCCCCCGCCCCGCCGGGGCGCCCGCCGCGCCCCCGCCGGCCGCGCGCGACGGCCCAAGCCGGACCCAAGCCCGGCGCGAGGCGGCGCTGCTGCAATCACCCCCGGACGAGGCCGCCCCCACCCGGGCGAGGCCGGGGCAGCCCCACGGGAGGACAGACGCGATGGTGACCAGACGCAGGATGATCGGCGCCGCCCTGGCGACCGGGGGAGGCGTCCTGCTCGTGCGCACCACGCTGCGCCCGGCCCCCTCCGCCGCGGCCGCCCGCGACGCCGCCCGCACCCCTACGGCCGCCGCCGCCCTGCCCGACCCCGGCCCGGACGCCGGCCCCGCGCTCGCCGAGAAGTTCACCGCCGCCCTGCCGCTGCCCCCGGTGCTCAGCCCCGTGTCCACCGACGGCGGCACCGACACCTACGCGGTGACCATGCTGCGCTCCTACGCGCGGATCCTGCCCGGCCACCGCACCGAGGTCCTCACCTACAACGGCGCCTTCCCCGGCCCCGTCATCCGCGCCCGCTCCGGGCGGCCGGTGGTCGTGCGCCAGACCAACCTCCTGGACGACCCGGTCTCCGTCCACCTGCACGGCTCAGCCGTCCCCGTGGACAGCGACGGCGGCCCGATGAACCTGCTGGGCCCCGGCGCCTCCCGCACCTACACCTACCCCAACGGCCAGCCCCACGCGAGCCTGTGGTTCCACGACCACGCCCACCACCTGGAGTCCGAGCACGTCTACCGGGGCCTGGCCGGCACCTACCTGCTCACCGACGCCACCGAGGCCGCCCTGCCGCTGCCCTCGGGCCGCTACGACCTGCCCATCGCGCTGCGCGACGCCCGCTTCGACGCCTCCGGCGCCCTCGTCTACCGCATGGACGACGCCGCCGGGCGCGCCACCATCCTCGCCAACGGCCGCCCCTGGCCCAGGGTCGAGGTCGCCGCCCGCCGCTACCGCATCCGCCTGCTCAACTCCTCCAACCTGCGCTTCTTCTCGCTGCGCCTGTCCGACGGCGGCCCCATCACCCAGATCGGCTCCGACGGCGGCCTGCTGGAGCGCCCCCACACCACCGACACCGTCGACCTGTCCCCCGGGGAGCGCGCCGACGTCGTCATCGACTTCTCCCGCTACCGCCCCGGCACCGGCGTCGTGCTCACCAACTCCATGCCGCCGGGCCCCGCCGAACACGTCGGCCAGGTCCTGCGCTTCGACGTCGGGCGCCCCGCCCCCGACCCCTCCTCCGTGCCCGAGCGGCTGCGCACCCTGCCCCCGCCGGGCCCCGTGGCGCGCGAGCGCACCGTCGTGCTCAAGGTCGAGCAGGGCGCGGCGGGAGCGGCCCCGCTCGGCCTGATCGACGGCCGGCAGTACGACCCCGCCCGCGTCGACGCCTCCGCCGCCTTCGGCACCTCGGAGGTCTGGACGGTGCGCAACGACAACACCGACATCCCGCACAACTTCCACCTGCACCTGGTGCAGTTCCGCGTCCTGGAGCGCAACGGGCAGCCCCCCGGCCCCGCGGAGGCGGGCCTGAAGGACACCGTGCGCCTGATGCCCGGCGAGAGCGTGCGCCTGCACGCGACCTTCGACACCTACCGCGGCCGCTACCCGTACCACTGCCACCTGCTGGACCACTCCGCGATGGGCATGATGGCCCAGCTGGAGATCACCTGACACCCCGCCGGGCCGGGCCGCCCGCCCGCGCAGCCGCGGCGCGGGCGACCCGGCCCGGCGGGCGGTCAGGACGCGTGGATGCCCTGGCCCGGCGTCAGGATCCCCGCCGGGTCCCAGCGCCGCTTGGCCGCCGCCACCCGCCCCCACAGCCCCCCGTAGTGGCGCCGCCAGTCCGCGCCGGTCATCCCCGGCACCGCCCCGATCAGGTACCGCTTGCCGCCCAGCTCCACCGCCAGGTCGTACAGCGCCCGGTTGCGCTCCAGCATCGCCGCGGTGTCCGAGCCCGGCCCCGGGAACGCCAGCAGGTCGAAGTGCCAGCCCACCTCCTGGCCCGGCAGCACCGCCAGCGGCGCCCGCACCTTCGAGCGCAGGTACGGGTAGAACAGCAGCAGCCCCGCCCCCAGGTCCTCGGCCGTCAGCACCTGCGCGGCCCGCGCCATGAACGCCCGCGCCGAGGCGCCCGGCACGAACACGCTCAGCCACGGCTTGGGCAGCCCCCACAGCCCGGCCGCCCGCAGGTACTCCGAGAAGCCGTCCACCCGGTACGCGTACTCCCGCCAGCCCTGCTCCACCACCTCCGTCTGCGCCGGCGCCAGCCCCGCCAGCAGCGCCGCCCGGTCCACCGGCCGCCCCGCGTCCGCGAACGCCACCAGCTCCGCCCGGTAGCGCCAGCGCGCACCGTCCGCGCTGCGCACCACGTCGCCGACCTGGAAGTCGAAGCGGCCCCGGGCCAGCACCTTCTCCTGGTCGGCGAGGTAGGCGTCCAGGTCGTCGTAGTAGAGGGAGAAGACGTGGGCGCGCTCGCGGGCCTCCACCAGGGCCAGGGTGGCGCGCACGATGACGGCGACCTGCCCGCCGCCGGCCAGCACCGCCTCGAACAGCTCCCGGTTGCGGGTGGGGGAGGCGGTCACCAGCTCGCCGGTGCCGGTCACCACGTCCAGCTCCAGCACGTTGTCGACCTGCATGCCGTGGCGCTGCACGCCGCCGCCGATGCCGCCCACGCTCAGCGTGCCGCCCACCGACAGGTGCAGGTAGTCGGTGAGCACCGGCGGCACCCAGCCCGCCGCCAGCCCCGCCTCGGTCACCTGCGCCCAGGTGGCGCCGGCCTCGACCACCGCGCGCCCCGGACGCACCGACAGGACCCTGGACAGGCCCCGGGCGTCGATGGCGACCCCGCCGCGGGGGTTGGCCTGGCCGTAGCTGGAGTGCGACTCCAGCCCGGCCCCGCCGAGCCGCGCCGCGTCCCCGCTCTGCCCGTTGACGGCCACCGGGATGCGGTGGCGGCGGGCGAAGGCGACCAGCTGCTGCACGTCGCGCACCGAGCCGGGGCGCAGCACGGCCCGCGGCCTGGCGGTGACGAGGTGGCCGAAGTCACCGGAGAAGCGTTCCAGCCCCTCGCCGTGGAGGGTCACGGTGCCGTCCAGGGCCGGCAGCCGGGCGATGTCCGCGCCGTCGGCGGCAGCGTCGGCCTCGGTGGCCCACGCGCCCGCGGCGGTGTCCCAGCCGACGACGGCGGCGAGGGCCCCGGTGCCGGCGGCGGCGAGGAGGGAGCGGCGCGACAGTCCTGACCTGCTCATATCAGAATTTCTCCGATCAGTCGTCAAATAGGGATTGTTGTACCGCAGTCGCCGGACGATCACCTACTGCCCCGCACCGCCCGGCTGCTCCCCGGGGACGGCGGCGCCGCGGTGCACACCCTCCGGGGCGCCCGGCCGGTACGGGGCGCGCTCGTGGGCCGTCCACGCGCCCGCCGCGACGCCCCCCTCCCGGGCGCGGGCAGCACGCCGTGCGCGCCGGGCGCCCGGGAGGGGCGGACGGCGCGGTGCGCGGCAGGGGGCCGCGCACCGGTCCGCGGGCGCGGGCCACCGCGCGGCACGGCACGGGCCGGGTGTGCTGCGCCCTGCCGGACCCCCTGCCCGAACCGGCAGGACGGGGGCCGGCACCCTCCCGCCGGGGCCGGGGCGCGGCGGGCTAGCCTGGCCCCATGTTCGTACTGGAGCTGACGTACACCGCCGACCTGGAGTCGATCGACGCCGCGCTGCCGCAGCACGCCGAGTGGCTGCGGGAGCACTACGCGGCCGGCACCTTCCTCGCCTCGGGGCGCAAGGTGCCGCGCGAGGGCGGGGTGATCCTCGCGGTGGGCGAGGACCGGGCCGGCATCGAGGCGCTGGTGGCCACCGACCCGTTCGTGCGGGCCGGGTTGACCGAGTACCGGGTGACGGAGTTCCTCGCCACCGCCACCGCCCCCGAACTGGCGGCCCACCGCCAGCAGCCGCCCGCCTGAGCCCCCGTCGGGCCGCCGCGCCCCGCCCCGGCGCGCCGACCCCCGCGCGCCCCGCCCGTGCGCGCAGGCTGTCCGCGCCGCCCCGGCGCGCCGCCCCGCGCCGCCCGTGCGGTTCGGGGCACGGTCGCGTTCTGGCTACGATCGGTGAGCACGGGGGCGAGCACGCATCGCGAGTTACCGACTTTCGGCGGGAGAAGACGGATGGCACACGCACGGGCCGGGCAGCCGGCGCAGCCCGGGGACCTGGTGGACGTGGCGCGGCTGGTGACGGCGTACTACGCGCTGAACCCGGACCCGCAGGAGCCCGGGCAGCGGGTGGCGTTCGGGACCTCGGGGCACCGGGGCTCGTCGCTGGACGGGGCCTTCAACGAGGACCACATCGCCGCGACCACGCAGGCGATCTGCGAGTACCGGGCCGAGCAGGGCGTCGCGGGGCCGCTGTTCCTGGGCGCCGACACCCACGCCCTGTCCGAGCCCGCCAGGGCCACCGCCCTGGAGGTGCTGGCCGCCAACGGCGTGCAGGTGCTGATCGACGCCGCCGACGGCTACACCCCCACCCCGGCCGTCTCGCACGCGATCCTCGCCCACAACCGGCGCAGCCCGCGCGCGCTCGCCGACGGCATCGTCGTCACCCCCTCGCACAACCCGCCGCGCGACGGCGGCTTCAAGTACAACCCGCCCAGCGGCGGCCCGGCCGGCTCCCAGGCCACCGGCCGCATCCAGGACCGCGCCAACGAACTGATCCTCGAGGGCATGCGCGGCGTGCGCAAGGTCCCCTACGCGCGGGCCCTGAACGCCGCCACCACCGGGCGCCACGACTACCTCACCGCCTACGTCGAGGACCTGCCCTCCGTCCTGGACCTGGACGCCGTACGGGCCGCGGGCCTGCGCATCGGCGCCGACCCGCTGGGCGGCGCCTCGGTGGCCTACTGGGCGCGCATCGCCGAGGTCCACCGCCTGGACCTGACCGTCGTCAACCCGGTGACCGACCCGACCTGGCGGTTCATGACCCTGGACCGGGACGGGAAGATCCGCATGGACTGCTCCTCCCCGGCCGCGATGGCCTCCCTCATCGGCCGCAAGGACGAGTACGACATCGCCACCGGCAACGACGCCGACGCCGACCGCCACGGCATCGTCACCCCCGACGGCGGCCTGATGAACCCCAACCACTACCTGGCCGCCGCCGTCGACTACCTCTACCGCCACCGCACCGACTGGCCCGGCGACGCCGGCGTCGGCAAGACCCTGGTCTCCTCCTCGATGCTCGACCGCGTCGCCGCCGACCTGGGACGCGGCCTGGTGGAGGTCCCGGTCGGCTTCAAGTGGTTCGTCGACGGCCTGCTGGAGGGCTCGATCGGCTTCGGCGGCGAGGAGAGCGCCGGCGCCTCCTTCCTGCGCCGCGACGGCGGGGTGTGGACCACCGACAAGGACGGCATCCTGCTGGCCCTGCTCGCCGCCGAGATCACCGCCGTCACCGGCGCCACCCCCAGCGCCCGCTACCGCGAGCTGACCGAGCGCCACGGCACCCCCAGCTACGCCCGGGTGGACGCCCCCGCCGACCGCGAGCAGAAGGCCCGCCTGGCGCGGCTGTCCCCGGAGCGGGTCGGCGCCGGCGAGATCGCCGGGGAGAAGATCACCGCCGTCCTCGCCAAGGCCCCCGGCAACGGCGCCCTGATCGGCGGCATCAAGGTCTGCACCGAGAACGCCTGGTTCGCCGCCCGGCCCTCGGGCACCGAGGACGTCTACAAGATCTACGCCGAGTCCTTCCACGGCGAGGAGCACCTGGCCCGGGTGCAGGACGAGGCCCGGGCGCTGGTCGGCGAGGTCCTGCGGGGCTGAGGCCGGGCGCGGGCGCGGCCCTGCCGCGCGCGGCAGGGGCGCGGGGCCGTCGCCCCGGCC
Source organism: Kitasatospora sp. NPDC018619 (assembly GCF_044391605.1). Lineage (NCBI taxonomy): Bacteria > Bacillati > Actinomycetota > Actinomycetes > Kitasatosporales > Streptomycetaceae > Kitasatospora > Kitasatospora sp. NPDC018619. The sequence continues at coordinate 230,225 of NZ_JBISAI010000012.1, read as the reverse complement.
CCGGCCCTGCCGGGCGCGTTTGGCGGCCCGGGCGTTCGGGGTGCGGCCGCTCAGGCGCGGGCGTCCAGGCGCGGCCTTGCCGGGCGCGGGGCGCCGGCGGGCGCGCGCCCGTCGCGGGTGGTCGCCGCCGCCACCGCGCAGGCCGCCAGCGCCAGCGCCGCCGCCGCGAACGGGAACCACCGCCCGCCCAGCACGGCGATGGCCGCCGAGCCCGCCACGCCCCCCGCCGCCGTCCCCAGGTACAGGGCGCTGCTGTTCAGCGAGATCAGCAGCGGCGCGTTGCCCGGGTCGATCGAGGCCAGGCGGTGCGGCAGCGCCACCGACACCGCCCACCCCGCCAGCGGTACCACCACCGCGTAGGCCAGCGCCCCCGGCATGGTGCGCCCCAGCCACGGCAGCGCGGCGAAGGCGCCGGCGGCGACGGCCGAGCCGGCCAGCAGCACCCGGCGCACCCCGACGCGGTCCACCAGGCGCCCGCCCAGCCAGCTGCCGGCCACCGACATCACCCCGCAGGTCAGCAGGACCGCGCTCAGCCGGTCCGCGTCGCCGCCGGTGGCGCCGGCCACGGCGGTGGACAGGTAGATGTAGACGCTCTGGAAGGCCAGGAAGAACACCAGGGTGGTGGCCGCGGCGCCCAGCACCCGGGGCCGGCCCAGCGGCGCCAGGCGGTCCCGCAGGGCCGGGGCGGCGGCGGGGGCGGGCAGGGCGCGCAGCAGCAGCGCCAGCCCGGCCGTCGCCGCCAGGCCCAGCGCGGTGACCAGCCACATCGTCATCCGCCAGTCGGCGCGCCCCACCCAGGTGCCCAGCGGCACGCCGAGCGCGGTGGCCACCGTCATCCCGCCGAGCACCGTCGCCAGCGCCCGTCCGCGCCGCTCGGGGGCGACCAGGGCGGTGGCCACGGCGTTGGCGGTCGGCGTGTAGAGGGCGGCGCCGGCCGCGGCCAGCACCCGGGTGGCGAGCAGCAGCCCGTAGGTGGGGGCGAGCGCGCTGAGCGCGTTGGCGGCGCTGAACACCGCGAGCGCGGTCAGCAGCAGGCGCCGGCGCGGCCAGCGGGCGGTGAGCGTGGCCAGGACCGGCGCCAGCAGCGCGTAGCCGAGGGCGAAGACGGTGACCAGCTGGCCGGCGGCGGGCACCGACACCCCCAGGTCGGCGGAGATCGGGCCGAGGATGCCGGCGAAGACCATGGAGTCGGTGCCCATGGCGAAGGTGCCGAGGGCGAGCAGCAGCAGAGGTACGGGCACGGGAAGGCCCCCCGGGGCGCGTGGGACGGACAGTGCAGGGACCGGCACTGTTGGACGGGCATGAAACAGTTTGACGCTCGTCAAACACTCGGGGACGGGTGGATGATTGTCAAACCATCCGGTCCCGACCCGGGTGGTCCCCCGACCCGGTCCCGACCCGACCCGGCCCCGCCAACGGCCCCCAGGAGCGTGCGCCATGAGCGACGACGAGCGGCTTCCCCAGCCCGCCACCGCCGACATCGACCTCGTCACCGTCCTGCACGCCATCGGCGACCCCGTCCGGATGACCCTGCTGCTCAGCTACGCCGACGACGCCGAGCACTCCTGCGACCCGCGCGGCCTGGGCCTGGAGCACCTCCACAAGTCGACCGTCTCCCACCACATGCGGGTGCTGCGCGAGGCCGGCGTCACCACCACCCGCGTCGCCGGCCGCAACCGCTTCGTCAGCCTGCGCCGCGCCGACCTCGACACCCGCTTCCCCGGACTGCTCGACGCGATCCTGGCCGCCCGGCCGACTCCCGTACGGCGGGCGGCGGTTCGCCCTTAGGGCACGCCCTAGGGGGCACGGCGGCGGGCTGCCTCCGCAGGCGTAGGCCCGCGGTCGCACGCCCGGCCCCGGCCGCTCCTGCCGCGGGCGGACGCGCCCGGGCGGGCGGGCCCGGCACGGTGGACGCGCACGCCGCCCGCCCCGCCGAAGGAGCCGCGCCCATGACCGCAGCCCAGCCCGCCGACCCGTCCGCCCGCCCCTGTCCGCGCCCCTCCGCCCGGCCGCTCTCGCGCCGCGGCCTCCTCGGCGCGCTCGCCCTCGGCGCCGCCGCGGCCACCACCGGTGCCGGGCCCGCCCGCGCCGCCGCCCGTACCGGCGCGCGCGCCGACGGCACGGGCGGGCCCCGGCTGCGGCTGCCCGCCCCCACCGGGCCCCGCCCCGTCGGCACCGCCCTGCTCTACCTGACCGACACCGCCCGCACCGACGCCTGGGCCCCCACCCCGCGCCCGCGCGAGCTGCGCGCCCGCCTGTGGTACCCCGCCGCCCCCGGCGCCTGCGGCCCCTACGCCCCCTGGATGAGCCCCGCCGAGACCGCCCACCTCCAGGCCGCCTACTTCGGCACCCCCGACGCCCCCCTCACCTGGCCCACCACCCACGCCCGCCCCGACGCGCCCGCCGACCGCACCCGCCGCCACCCCGTCGTCCTCAACTCCCACGGCTCCGGCGCCGACAGCGCCTTCAACACCGCCCTCGCCGAGGAACTCGCCTCCCACGGCCACGTCGTCGCCGCCCTCGACCACACCTACGACGCCGGCGAGGTCGAGTTCCCCGGCGCGCGCCTCGAAGTACGCGACAAGCCCCGCGTCCAGGCGATGACCGACGCCGAGATCGTCGCCTACCGCGCCGCCGACGCCCGCTGCCTGCTCGACCGCCTCGACAGCGGCCCCCTGCCCGCAGGCCTGCACGGCGCCCTCGACCTCGACGCCGTCGGCATGTTCGGCCACTCCATGGGCGGCGCCACCACTGCCCAGGCCCTGCACGACGACCCGCGCATCCGCGCCGGCGCCGTCCTGGACGGCCCCCTGTTCGGCACCGCCGCCACCGCCGACCAGCCCCGCCCCCTGCTCCTGATGGCCTCCGCCTGGGACAGCCCCGCCCGCGACGCCATGTGGGACACCCTGTGGCCGCACCTGACCGGCTGGCGCCGCCGCCTGACCCTCACCCGCTCCGGACACCTGTCCTACTGCGACCTCCAACTCCTCGTCCCCCAGGGCCAGCCCGTCTTCGCCTGGCCCGCCGACCAGCTGGAGCACTTCCTCGGCACCGGCGACCCCCACCGCGCCGTCGCCGCCCAACGCGCCTACCTCACCGCCTACTTCGACCTCCACCTGCGCGCCGTCCCCCCCACCCTGCTCGACGCCCCCGCACCGGACTGGCCCGAGATCCGCTTCGACGCCTGAACCCGCCCGCACCCGCCGGCCGCCGCGTAGGGTCGGGCCCGCCCCGGGCACCCGGGCCCGCCCCGGGCAGCCGGGGCGGGCCCGCGAAAGGACCGACCGTGCCGACCACCGGCGTGCTCTTCGACGTCGACGACACCCTGTCCGACCACTCCGGCTCGGAGCGCGCCGGCATCCTCGCCCACCTCCACCGCCTCGACCTGCTGCGCCGCCTGCCCGACGAGCACAGCGCCGTGACACTGCGGCGCGAGGTCCTGGAGGAGCAGTACGCCCGCTTCCTCGCCCTGCTCGGCGAGGACACCGCCGCCTGGTTCGCCGGCTACACGGCCCACCGCGACGCCGCCCCCGTCCTCGCCGCCCTCACCCCCACCCACCGGCTCGGCATCGTCTCCCACGCCCCGATCGGCCAGCAGGTCCCCAAACCGCGCGCCACCGGCCTGCTGCACCACTTCGCCGACACCGCCCTCGTCGGCTCCGACCGGCCCGGCGAGGCCAAACCCGACCCCGCCGTCTTCCTGACCGGCTGCGCCCTACGTCGGCGACAGGTACGCCCTCGGCACCCTGCGCCCCTTCTGGCTCGACCGCACCGCCTCCGGCACCCCGGTCGCCGAGGGCATCCACGCCCTGCACACCCTCGCCGACACCCCCACCGCCCTGCACCCCTGACACCCCTGCCCGCCCAGCCCGATTCCCTGCGCGGGCGGCCGTGCGGGGCCGTAGCGCGCGAGAAGTCTGCGGGGCCGACTTCCTTCGCGGGGTGGGGGAGTTGTTGCGTTTTGTGCACCGCAAGCCGTCCAGCCCGATTCCCTGCGCGGGCGGCCGTGCGGGGCCGTAGCACGTGAGAAGTCGGCGGGGCCGACTTCCTGCGCGGGGTAGGGGGGTTGTTGCGTTTTGTGCACCGCAAGCCGTCCAGCCCGATTCCCTGCGCGGGCGGCCGTGCGGGGCCGTCGTGCGCGAGAAGTCGGCGGGGGCGGCTTCCGGCGCAGGGCCTTGGCCTTGCTGTTGGGGGGGGTGCTCCGGTCGTGCGTGAGAAGTCGGCGGGGCCGACTTTTGGTGTGGGCGGGGCTGTTTTTGCTTGGCGGTGTCGAGTCTTGCCGCTCCTGGGGGGCGAGGGCGGGTGTAGCCTGCGCGCCCTGGCGGGCCGCCGTCGTGCGCGAGAAGTCGGCGGGGCCGACTTCCTGCGTGGGGGTGCTGGTGTCCCGGGGCTGGCGGGGGCGGCTTCTGGTAAGGGGTGGGGGAGTTGCTCTGTGCGGGCGGGGTCAGGCGGTGAGGCCGAGGAGGGTGCGGCAGCCGGCGTCCAGGCCGGTGACGGTGACGGGGGTGCGGGCGTGTTCGGCCCAGGCCTCGGGGGTCAGGCGCAGGCGCTGGGAGACGACCACCCGGCCGTCCCGGGCGTCGCGGTCGATGCCGTCGTCGCGGTAGCCGAGCCTGCGGGAGACGGCCAGCGAGGCGTGGTTGTCGCGGAAGGAGAGCGAGGTCGCCGAGCGGGCGCCCAGTTCGGCGAAGGCCAGGTGGAGCATCGCGGCGCGCATCTCGGTGCCCAGCCCCCTGCCCTGGTGCTCCAGGCCGAGCCAGGAGCCGGAGACGACCTCCCGCCGCACGCCGAACTGCCGGGCCCGCATGTCCTGGATGCCCACCGGGCGCCCCTCGTGGAAGGCCACCAGGTCCAGCGCCCAGTCCTGCGCGCTCCACTGCCCCAGCCGCCGCCAGTGCAGCTGCAGCACGTGCCGGGCCCGTTCGGCGGGCGGCAGCTCGCCCCACGGCGTCAGGAAGGGCCGCTCCTGGGGCGGGTGGACGCCGCGGGCGGCGACGTCGGCCACCTCGGCGAGCTCGTCGTCGGTCGGCAGGCGCAGCTCCAGGCGGGGCGAGGACACGCGCAGCCCCCGCAGGGGCCAGTGGTCGGTGATCATCGGCCCAGTGTGCCCAGCCGGCCCCGCCCGCCGCACCGCCTTTTCCCCCGCACCGCCTTCCCCGTACCGCCTTCCCCGCACCGCCTTCCCCGCACCCCGGCCCCGCCCGCCGGGCCGTCAGCTCCCGCCCGCGCCCGCCCGGTCGAGGGAGGCGATCTCGCGCACGGCGTCGGCGACGGCGCGGAAGTCCTTCTTCAGGATCGTGTCGTGGCTGCTGGACACCTTCGCGCCGAGCCCGATGTGCGGGTTGCGCGCGGTCACCGCCGGCACCGCCGCGCGGATCAGCTCCTGCTCGTCGCCCTTGCTGCCCAGCGACGCCCCCGAGGCGAGCACGTAGCGGGTCGGCACGGTGATGGCGTCCAGGACCGCGCCCAGCGCGCGGGCGCTGTTGATCCGGCCCAGCTCGATGTTGCACTGCGCCATCTGCCGGGGCGTCATCCGCGGGGTCAGGCCGGTGGGGCGCAGCAGCAGCATGAGCGGGTACCACAGCCGGAACTGGCGGCGGATGCGCCGCTCCAGCCCCTCGTCGAGCCAGTCGTACGGCTCGGCGCCCTCGACCAGGACCGCGCCCACCGCGCGCCGGGGGTTGCGCGAGGTCCAGTGCGCGCTGACGAACGCCCCGTAGGACCAGCCCACCGTGACGGCCCGCTCCACGCCGCGGGCCGCGAGGACGGCGTTGACGTCCCGCACCGCGGCCTCGAAGGAGTAGTCGGCGGAGCGCTTCGACCGGCGCCCGCGGGCCCGCTCGTCGTAGGTGATGTGCCGCAGCCCGGGGCCGAGGTCGGCGATGACGCGGCGCCAGTAGCCCTGGGTGGCGAACTGCCCGTTGAGGTAGACCACCGGCAGGCCGGGCCCGCCGGTGTCGGTGACGGCCAGGGCGGTGTCGTCGACCGCCACCATGCCCTTCCAGGCGGCCGGACCGGTCGGGGATGCGGAGTCGATCGTCATGGTGTCCCCCTTGGAGGGTTGCGGGCCCGGAGGGCCGGGATCAGAGGCTGCGGGCGGTGATGTCGCCGAGGGCGGTGGTGGCGCGGATGCCGAGCACGGTGGTGCCGTCGTTGCGCAGGGAGTCGGCGACGCGGCCGTGGCCGGTGCCGGCGTCCAGGGCGGCCGAGACGCCCGCGGCGGCGCCGACCGTGATGCTCCCGGAGCCGGTGCGCAGCTCGACGGTGCCGCGCTGCGCCTCGGTGACGCGGATGTCGCCGCGGGCGGTGGTGATGCGGGCGGGGCCGGTGAGGCGGCCGACCTCGACGTCGCCGTCGACGGCGGTCAGCTCCAGGCTCGCGGCCTCGTCGACCTTGGTGTGCCGGTGGGCGCCGTCGAAGGCCACGTCGCCCAGGCGGCCGACGACGCGCAGTTCGGCGGCGGCGGCCGTGCCCCGCAGCGCGGAGCCGGCGGGCAGTTGGACGGTGACCTCCAGGGAGCCGGAGGGGCCCAGGAGCTGGTGCCCGGCGGCGGGGCCGGCGATGCGCAGGGCGCCGTCGGCGAACCCGACGGTGGTGCGCTCGGCGGCCCGCACGTCGCGGCTCCTGCCGGGATCGGCGGGCCGGACCTCGACGGTGGTGTCGGTGCGCTCGGCGGCGATGAGCCGCACGCGCCCGCCGGGGATGTCCAGGACGACGGCGACCGGGGCGGGGGTGTCGAACTTCTGCATGCTGGGCTCCTGTGCGGGATGCGCTCCATCGGTGTTTCCTACATTGGAAACGCTACGTTGCTTTCAGAACTCCGGCAATAAGCTTGTTGCGTCAAAGCCACGTATTCGCAGGTGGATTGCGGTAAATCATTGCAACGGGCGCAGGGGTAACGCAACGAAGGCTCTCAGGATCATTGCAATGGCCTGAGGGTGAACGCTAGGGTGGCCGCGGGCCCGGGCACCGCCGGGCCGCCACCGCCACCGAGGAGGACGCGATGCCGGGAGGCAGGCTCACCCAGCAGGAACGCCAGCAGATCGCGCTGGGGCTGGCCGACAGCCTCCCCTACGCCGAGATCGCCCGGCGCCTGGAGCGCCCCACCTCCACCGTCACCCGCGAGGTCATGCGCAACGGCGGCCCCGCCGGCTACCGCGCCGACCTCGCCCACCGCGCCGCCGGGCACCGCGCCCAGCGCCGCCGTACCGCCCCCGCCGCCGCGGCGCGCACCGGCCCCGGGCCCCACGGGCGCGACGTCGAGGCCGTGGCCGCCTACGAGGAGCAGCTCACCACCGTCCTCATGGGCTCGGGCCTCAACCGGATGAGCGCCCGCGTCGTCACCTGCCTGTCCACCACCGACGCCGGCAGCCTCACCGCCGCCGAACTCGCCCGGCGCCTCCAGGTCAGCCCCGCCTCCGTCTCCAAGGCCATCGCCTTCCTGGAGGGCCAGAGCCTGGTGCGCCGCGAACGCGACGAACGCCGCCGCGACCGCTACATCGTCGACGACGAGCTCTACTACCAGGCCGTCATCGCCAGCGCCCGCGCCAACGACCGGGTCGTCGAGACCGCCCGCCGCGGCGTCGCCGTCCTCGGCCCCGGCACCCCCGCCGCCGTCCGCCTGGAGAACATCGCCCGCTTCCTCGACTTCATCAGCGAGAGCATCGTCCGCGCCGCCGAACAGGCCCGCGAAGTCCTCCACACCAAGCCCGCGACCGGCAACGGCCCGCAGTAGCACGCCCCGTACGGGCCCGGGTCGCCCGGCCGGCCCCGGCCGCCGGGCCGGCCGCCCCGCCCGGGCGCGCCGTGCGGGGCGGCGCCGTCAGGCCAGGGCGGCGGCCAGGCGCTCGGGCAGGGTGGCGTACGGGCGGCAGTCGACGACGGGCAGGGCGTGGGCGCGGGCCCCGTCGGCGAGCCAGCCGCTGTAGCGGGCGCTGACGGCGGCGCGCTCGGGCTGCGGGCCCGAAGCGGGCTCGCGGTCCGCGTAGTTGGCGCCGATGCTGCGCGGGTCGTCCTCGTGCAGGAAGACCGCGCGCACCCGCCGGCCCTGCCCGGCGGCCTCGGCGGCGGCGCGGGCGGCGGCCCCGGGGGTGAGGTAGTCGCCCTCCACGATCGCGGGCACGTCCACGGTGAGCCGGTTGCGCACGACGCCGAGCAGCGCGTCGTCCAGGGCGCGGGCGGTGGCGATCTGGAGCTCCAGGACGCGGTCGGCGGGCAGCGCGTCGGGGTCGTCCAGGGCGTCGAAGTGGTGCAGGCCGGGGTGGCTGTCGGCGGTGGTGGCGGCCTGGAGGGCGGCCACCACGTCGTCGAACTCGACCACGAACGCGCCGTGCAGGGCGGACAGGTGGGCGGCGGCGCGGCTCTTGCCGAGGCCGGAGGCGCCTCCGATCAGCAGGACGTCCCACGGGACTTCGTCAGTGTGCATACCGGCACCGTAGACCGTTCGGGGACGGGCGGGCCCGGTGGGGCGGGGGCGGCGGCAGCGCACGCGTGCCCGGCGGCACCTCCACCGGCGAGGCGGCGCGCACCCCTGACGGCCGGCGCCTGCGGAGCCTGGAGGCGCGGGCCGTGCGGACCGGCGGCAGGGACCCGACCGCCCCGACGCCGAAGGCCGCCGAGACCCTGCGCGACCCCGCCGGCGCACCGCCCCGAGCGCGCCCGCGCGCCCCGCGGCCCGCGCTTGCCCGCCGGCGCGGCCGCGTGGTCGGATGGGCCCCGGCATCGCGTGCCGGTGGCGGACCGCGCCAGGCATGGAGGTGCCCGACCGAAGGGACCGCCCCCGTGGCCTCCCCCTCCACCGGCCGTACGGCCGCCCTCAGCCTGCAACTCGCCCGAGCCCACCAGGACCTGCGCCGACGCCTCGCCGACCTGCGCGCCGGCCTCGGCCGCCCGGCCCCGGAGCACGGCGGCGAACTCCTCACCCACTGCCTGGCCTTCTGCACCGCCCTGACCACCCACCACCGGGGCGAGGACGACGGCCTGTTCGCCCGGCTCCTGGACGAACGCCCCGACCTGGCCCCCACCGTCGGCAGGCTCGTCGAGGACCACGGCCTCGTCACCGGCATCCTCACCCGGGTGCGCGAGCTCGCCGACCGCGCCGCCGCCACCGCCCCCACCGGTGCCGCCCTGGAGGCCATCGGCCGCGAACTCGACGGCCTCGCCGCCATCATGGAATCCCACTTCGCCTACGAGGAACGCGCCCTGGGCACCGCCCTGGACGCCGGGGTGCCCGACGACGGCTGGTCCGGGCCGGTGCTGCGCCCGGGGGCGCCGTAGGCCGCGGGACCGCCCCGCCGTCCCGGTCCTCGCCGCCGGCGGCCGGGACCGGGCCGCAACCGCCGCGCGTGGTCGGCGCGCCCGCACGCCCGGCTGAGGCCCCGCCGCGGCGCGCGGGGCGCGCGGGCCCGTAGGCTGGCCCGGAGCCACCGGCAGGTGCACAAGACGACAGGAACGGGCAGGCAGGGGCACATGCAGTTCGACGACCAGGGCGACCTCGACACCTCGCAGGTGGACGACCGGCGCGGCATCCCCGGCGGGAAGGTCGCCATCGGCGGCGGGGCCGTGGGCCTGATCGCGGTGCTGTTCGCGGTCGTCCTCGGCGTCGACCCGCAGCTGCTGGGCCTGTCCTCCGGCTCCGGCACCGGCTCCTCCGCCGGCTCCGGCGGCGTGCGCACCGAGGGCGAGGCGCAGAAGTCCTGCAAGACCGGCGCGGACGCCAACAAGCGCCAGGACTGCCGGATCGTGGCCGTCACCAACAGCGTCCAGGAGTTCTGGCGCACCGAGCTGCCGCGCACCGCCAAGGTGCCGTACAAGAACGCCGAGACGGTGCTGTTCACCGGCCAGGTCTCCACCGCCTGCGGGGCGGCGACCTCCGCGGTGGGCCCCTTCTACTGCCCCGGCGACCGCAAGGCCTACTTCGACCTCGGCTTCTTCAACGAGCTGTCGGCCCGCTTCGGCGCCAAGGGCGGCCCCTTCGCCGAGTCCTACGTCGTCGCCCACGAGTACGGCCACCACGTCCAGAACCTCACCGGCGCCATGCAGAAGGTCGGCAACGACCGCCAGGGCGCCACCAGCGGCTCGGTGCGCCTGGAGCTCCAGGCCGACTGCTACGCCGGGGTGTGGGCGCACCACGCCACCACCACCCCGCAGCCCTCCACCGGCCGCCCGCTGATCGCCTCGCTCACCGACCAGGACATCGCCCAGGGCCTGGACGCTGCGGCGGCGGTCGGCGACGACCGGATCCAGCAGAACGCCACCGGGCGGATCAACCCGGAGGCGTGGACGCACGGCTCCGCCGAGCAGCGCAAGGCCTGGTTCACCACCGGCTACCGCAGCGGCGACTTCGCCCAGTGCGACACCTTCTCGGCGGCCAAGCTGTAGGGCCGCCGAGCCGCCGAGCCGTAGGGCGGCCGGGCCGTAGGGCCCGCCTGCCGGGGCCGGGGCGGCGCTCTCAGAAGCCCGTCCCCGTCCCCGTCCCCGTTTCCGCCCGCCCGCCGTCCGCCCAGTCCCAGCCCGCGACCGCCTCGCGCAGTCGGCGGGCGGCGGCGGGCAGGCGCGCCCGCCCGTCCCACAGCAGCGTCAGGCTGCGCCGGCACCCGGGGTCCCGGACGTCCACCCACACCAGCGGCAGCCGGGTGGCGGTGCGCCGGGCGAGGGCGGGCACCAGGCCCACCCCCAGGCCCGCGCTGATCAGCTCGGCGATGGCGCCGGCCTCGTCGCTCTCGCACACGATCCGCGGCGTCAGGCCGTGGGCGGCGAACAGCCGCTCCAGCAGGCGGCGCTGCCAGTGCCCGGGCCGCGCGGCGACGACCGGGCGCCCGGCGAGCTCCTCGACGCCGACGGCCCGGCGCCCGGCCAGCTCGTCGTCCGGCGCGACGGCCAGCCCCACCTCCTCGTCCAGCAGCAGGAGCGACTCCAGCCCCTCGGCGGCGACCGGCTGGGACACCACCGCGAGGTCCACGTCCCGGGCGCGCAGCCGGCGCGCCGCCTCCTGCGCGCCCAGCTGGTGCAGCTCCACCTCCACCCCCGGGTGGGCGCGCTTGAACGCGGCCAGCGGCCCGCCGAAGGCCAGGAACGTCTCCGAGGCCAGCCGCACCGTGCCCAGCCCCTGCCCGGCCGCCTCCGCCACCGCCCGTCGGCCCGCCTCCAGCTCCCCGAGCGCACGCTCCACGGAGTCGCGGAACAGCCGCCCGGCCGCGTTCAGCCGCAGCCGCCCGCCGCGTTCGAACAGCGGCGTGCCCAGCTCGGCCTCCAGGCGTGCCACGGAACGGCTCAACGACGGCTGGGCGACGCGCAGTTCCTGCGCCGCCCGGCTCAGGTGCTCCAGCCGCGCCACCACCAGGAACTGCGCGAGCGTGTTCAGCTCCACCGGCCCCCGCCCCCGCCCCCGTCCCTGCCCCGGTCCCTGCCCCGACCGGCCGACCCGCCGTCATGACGCCGTGGCGATAGCGGCCCCGGACAGGATAGCCCCGCGGTCATGGCGCCGTCCGGGAGCGGGCCGGGGCGGGCCGGGGGAGCGGGCCCGGGCGGGTCCGGGCGGGCCGGGGCGGGCCCTTGACCCGCCCATGGGGTGCGGGCGCGGGCGCCGGGCGCGCCGGAGGGCGGAGCAGGCCCGCGGGGGCCTGCGGGGGCCGCCGGATCGGCACGGACGGACCCCGGCCGACCGGAATAGGGCGTCCTGCCCCGGTTCGCGGGGAAGTGCCGGACCTTCACGAGTCTCCCATCAGATGATCACTCTGCTGCCGGAATCCCGACCCCCGCCGTACGGGGCGGCCTACTCCAATTCCCTTCGCACACCCCCGAGCAGCGAAAGGCCGCCACCCCCCATGACCCGCCCCGCCGAACACCCCACCGCCGACCGGATACTGCGCGAGGCCGCCGCCCGCCTGGACCGTCGCCGCTTCCTGACCGTCACCTCGGCCGCCGCCGCGCTCGCCTTCAGCGTCAACCTGCCCTCCGCCCACGCCGCCGACAACGAGCTCGCCCCGCGCGCCATCGGCGACGACCCCTTCACCCTCGGCGTGGCCTCCGGCGACGCCACCTCCGAGGCCGTCGTGCTGTGGACCCGCCTGGCCCCGCGCCCCCTGGAGCCCGGCGCCGGCCTGCCGCCCACCGGCTCCGTCAAGGTCGGCTGGGAGATCGCCCGCGACGAGCGGTTCCGCCGCGTCGAGCGCCGCGGCACCGCCCGCGCCCACGCCGAGTTCTCCTACGCCGTCCACGTCGACGCCGACGGCCTCGACGCCGGCCGCGAGTACTGGTACCGCTTCACCGTCGGCCCCTGGACCAGCCCCGTCGGGCGCACCCGCACCCTGCCGCCGCGCGGCCGCAGGCCCGACAGCGCCCGCATCGCCTTCGTCTCCTGCCAGGCCTACGAGGACGGCTACTTCACCGCCTACCGCCACCTGGCCGCCGAGGACCTGGAAGCCGTCTTCCACGTCGGCGACTACATCTACGAGTACGGCATCGACGCCGCCGGCGGCGACCGCAAGTACACCGACCGCACCCTGCCGGCCCACTTCGACCACGAGACCACCACCCTGGAGGACTACCGGCTGCGCTACTCCCTCTACAAGAACGACCCCGACCTCCAGGCCGCCCACGCCGCCCACCCCTGGTACGTCACCTGGGACGACCACGAGGTCGAGAACAACTACGCCGCCGGCATCCCCGAGAAGAACCAGGACCCGGCCCCCTTCGTCGCCCGCCGCGCCGCCGCCTACCGCGCCTACTGGGAGAACCAGCCGCTGCGCATGCCCCAGCCGCGCGGCACCGAGCTCACCCTCTACCGGCGCGTCCACTACGGCCGCCTCGCCCAGTTCGACATCCTCGACACCCGCCAGTACCGCGACGACCAGGCCAACGGCGACGGCTGGCAGTACCCGACCCCGCAGTCCGAGGACGCCAAGCGCACCCTGATGGGTGCCACCCAGGAGCGCTGGTTCGCCGAGGGCCTGCGCCACTCCAAGGCCACCTGGAACGTCGTGCCCCAGCAGGTCGTCTTCTCCCGCCGCAAGAACACCACCGCCGAGCGCTCCAAGCTCTCCATGGACGCCTGGGACGGCTACCCCGCCGCCCGCGAGCGCTTCCTCCAGGCCGTCGAGCGCGCCGGCGTCGAGAACCTCGTCCTGCTCACCGGCGACGTGCACGTGGCCTACGCCCTGGACGTCAAGCGCGACTTCGACGACCCGAACTCCCGCACCGTGGGCGTGGAGTTCGTCGGCACCTCGATCAGCAGCGACGGCGACGGCGCGCAGCAGCCGTCCAACTGGGCCACCCTCATGGCGGCCAACCCGCACATGAAGTTCTACGACGGGCGCCGCGGCTACACCGTGCTCACCCTGGACCAGCACCGCGCCCGCGCCGACTACCGGGTGGTCTCCCACATCACCCGCCCCGGCGGCACCCTGTCCACCGCCGCCTCCTTCACCACCGAGGCCGGCCACCCGGGCATCCGCCCCGCCTGACCGGGCCCCGGGCCCGCCGCCTTGAGGGAGGCGGCGGGCCCGGGCGCCCCGTACGGCGCTCAGCCGCCCTCCGCGGCGCGGGCGAGGACGGCCGCGGCCTGCTCCGGATGCCCAGCCAGCCACGCGCCCAGGCGCTCCCGCACGGCCCCGGCGACGCAGCCGCGCACCGCGGGGACGGCGAGCACGTCGAGGGTGGAGCCCTCGAACCGGGGATCGTCGAGCTTCACCGACACCACCGCCGTCAGGCCCGCGCAGGCCGCCCCGGCGATGCGCTCCGCGCCCGCCGGCCCCGGCCGCGGGTGCCGGCGCGCGTACGCGCCGAGCGCGGCCGCCACCCCCTCGCGCAGGCCCTCCTCGTGGGAGCCGCCGCGTCCGGTGGGCCGGTTGTTGGCGAAGCTGCGCACCCGCTCCCCGCCGCGCTCGCGCCACCGCAGGGCCACCTCCACCGTGCCCGCCATCCGCTCGTCCACGGCCTCGAACCAGACGGTGTCCGTGACGGCGGGCGCCGCATCCCCCTCGTCGAGGAGGCCGACCAGCTCCCGTACGCCGCCGGGGAAGCGAAGACGCAGCGACCGCACCTGCCGAGGGTCGCGCTCGTCGGTCAGCGAGACGTCCAGTACGCGGTTCAGCAGCGCCAGTTCGCGGAAACGGTCGGCCAGGGCGTCGAACGCCGGGCGCGTGCTCCCGAAGACCTCGGGGTCCGGACGGAAGGTGACGCAGGTCCCGCTGCCCGCGGCCGGCCCGGCCTCGGCGAGCGGGGTGAGGGCGCGGCCGCGCGCGTACTCCTGCACCCGGCGCACGCCCCCGCCCCGCGCCTCGACCGTCATCCGGCTCGACAGGGCGTTGGCGACGAAGGGCCCGATGCCGAGGAAGGCGCACGCCACGTCGTGGCGCCCGCGGGACCGCTCCCCGGAGTGCATGCGGGTCAGCAGGGCCTCCACGCCGGCGCCCGGGCCGTCGTCCGCGACGCGCACGCCGCCGTCGGGCAGCAGAGTGATCTCGACGCGCCCGGCCCGGCCGGCCAGGACCTCCTCCACCGCCGGGCCGGCGACCTCGAACACCAACTGGTTCACGCCGCGCTCACCCGTCGACCCGATGTACATCCCGGGCCACTTGCGAACGGCTTCCGCCCCCTCCAGCACCTCGATCCGGGCGTTGGCGTACGGGTTGTCGTCCTGGCTCACGGTGCCCCTCCCAAGGTGGCCGGCAGAGCTCCACAGCCTAGGTGAATTTCCTCGTAACGCCAGGTCAGGGCCGTTGCGGCGAGGGCCTGTACGGCTGCGTGGGCGCCTGTCGCCGGGCTACGGCCCCCGGCTGTCCCGGCCCGGCGCCGCAGTGCGGCCGGCGCCCCCCCCCCCCCCCCGGGGGGGGGGGCGGGGGGGGGGCGGGGGGGCCGCGCCGCGCCGTTGACCGACGGCG
>NZ_JBISAI010000012.1:161722-215333 GCF_044391605.1 Kitasatospora sp. NPDC018619 | reverse complement strand
GGGGCTGGGCCCTTTCCGCGTGGGGGGGCGCGTGCCCCGGTTCTCCGCCCCCCGGGGGGCCCGCCCGGGCGCGGGGGGGGGGCCGCCCCCCCGCCCCCCCCCGGGGGGGGGCGGGGGGGGGGCGCCGGCGAGGGCCCGGACCGACTTTTCCCCTCCGACGGCTGCTTCGCCCCCCGCCGCGCGTGCGGCAGGCCCCGCGGGCAGCGCGCCGACGCGGCGCGGCGGGCGGGATCGGTGTAGGTGCCGACGATCCCGGTGATCTCGACCTCGACGCCGGTCTCCTCGCGCGTTTCGCGGAGGCCGCACCCGGCGATCGACTTCCCGGTGCCCATCGCGCCGCCGGGCAGCGCCCACGTCCCGTCGTCGGTACGGCGCTGGAGCAGCACGCGGCCCGCGCCGTGCGCCACGACCACGGAGGCGGCCCGGGACCAGCGAGTTCGCCGCCGGGGCGTACGGGGCGTCCTGGTGGTCACGTCTGGGCACGAGCCGCTCCGCCTCACCATCGCCGGGCCGCCGCCGCGCGGCCCGCTCCTGCTTCCGCTCCCGCTCCCGCTCCCGCTCCTACTCACGCTCAGATGAGGTCCCAGGGCGCCGCGCGGTACAGCGCCACCACCGGCGCGGCGGCCCGCTCGTCGAAGGCCTGCCCGTCGATGCGGGACACCGGCGCGACCCCGTGCGAGTTGCTGACGAACGCGCCCTGGTAGCGGTGGAGTTCGGACAGGCGCACGGGCCGCGTGCACCAGTCGCAGGAGGTCCGGTCCAGTTCGCGCCGCAGCACCAGCATGGCGATGCCGGGCAGGCTCGGCGCGTCCGGCCACACCACGCGCCCGCCCTCCAGGAAGCCGACGTTCGTGATGGAACCCTCGGCGACCACGCCGCCCGGCCCGGTCAGCAGCGCCTCGTCGAAGCCCGCCGCCCGAGCCCGCAGCCCGTGGTGCGCCTGCCCGAAGCTCCCGGTGTGCTTCACGTGCGCGAACTCGCGCTGGTAGTCGACGGCGGTCAGGCGCACCGGCCCGGCGGGCTCGGGCGCCGGCGGGAGCACGCTCACCAGCACCGACAGCCGCTCGGCGCCGGCGTCGGGGCGGAAGACGCGCACCCGCACGGAGGCGTCCTGCACGTCGTCGGCCAGCGCGTGCCGGACCAGCTCCCGCACCCGCCCGCCGTCCAGCCCGACGCCGAACAGCTCCCTGCTCGCGCCGTCCAGCCGGGCCAGGTGCAGGTCGAGCCCCGGGGTGCGGCGGGCGCGCACCTGCATCGCGGTGAAGTGCGCGTGACTGGTCATCGCCGGGAAGAGCGCCTGCGCGGTGGCGGGGCGGCCGTCGATCTCCAGGCGGGGCTCGGCGGGCTGCGGGTACGGGCTCATGGCGCGAGCCTAACGGCCCCGCCGCCCGGGCGCGGGGGAAGTCGCCTGCCGAGGAGGTGGGTGCCGGTGCGCCGCAGGCGAGTTCGGTCCATGGGGGCGCCATGGCGGTGGAGGACGTCACGCCCGGCAGGAGCGGCCGCTCCCACGCCGCCGTGCCGACATCGGAGACCGACGCCGGGTCCGCCCGGCTCACCCGGTACGCCTCCGGAGGGCCGGTCCGGCAGTTCGAGGCCCCCGTGGCCTTCGGCAGCGGAATCCCGTTGCGTGTCCGGCAGCCGAGCTGCCCGGCCCGAACCGGCGGGCGCACGCAACGCGTCCGCGCACACCGCGGCTGCGCGCGGACGGGCCGGTGGGCCGGATCCCCGAGGGCACGAGGCGCGCAGGAAGTCGGCCCCGCCGACTTCCTGCGCAGCGGGCCTGCGCGCGGCGCTCTCCGGGGCGTGCCGAAGGCGGCGGAGTGCTTCGGCCGCCCCGCCGGCGGCCGGTCGGCCCGGGCCGGAAGGACTCCGGGCAGGACCTCCGGAGGGACGTTCCTTCCCCGATAGGCTGCGGCTATGACGATCAAGGCTGTGGTGTTCGACGTCGGGGAGTGCCTGGTCGACGAGACCCGGGAGTACGGCACCTGGGCGGACTGGCTGGGCGTGCCGAGGCACACGTTCGTGGCCCAGTTCGGCGCGGTGATCGCGCAGGGCCGGGACTACCGGGAGACTTTCCAGATCTTCGCGCCGGGCTTCGACCTCTCCAAGGAGCGAGAGAAGCGGGCGGAGGCCGGTCGGCCGGAGACCTTCGGCGAGGACGACCTCTACCCGGACGTCCGGGGTGCCTTCGCCCGACTCCGGGCGAACGGCTTGTGGTTGGCGATCGCCGGCAACCAGACCGTGAGGGCCGGCGCGATCCTGCGGCGGCTGTTCACGGACGACGTCGACCTGATCGGCACCTCGGACGACTGGGGTGCAAGCAAACCGGACCCTGCCTTCTTCGAGCGCGTCGCCGAGGTGGTGCCTGCCGAGCCGCACGAGGTCCTCTACGTCGGCGACCGGCTCGACAACGACGTCCTCCCCGCCCGGGCGGCGGGCATGCGGACGGCGCTGATCCGGCGCGGCCCCTGGGGCTGGATCCAGCAGCACGACCCGGCCGCCGATCAGGCGACGTTCCGCATCGACTCGCTGGCGGAGCTCCCGGACCTGATCGCCGAGTTCAACGCTGGAGCGAACTGAGCGTCGTCGACCAGGAGTAGAGGCGGTCGTCCACACGTCGGACGGCCGCCGTGTCCTGCCACGGGGTGAGTGCTCGTCGAGCCTCGCGTACACGTTCCATGCCGGTGGCGTACCAGGTGATGGCCAGTTGGTCGAGGGCTTGCTCCAGCAGTGCACATGCCTGCTCCGGCCGCCGGGCAGCGGCCTCCACCGATGCAAGGTCGCCGAGTACGACGATGCGCTGTTTGCCGTCGGTCTGAGGGAGTTCCGAGAGTGTCTGCTCCAGCGTGGTCCGGGCCTGCGGGATCAGGCCAGCCCGCAACTCGGTGTTGCCACGGAACGCGTGCAGCCGGGTCGTTGAGAACCAGGTGAACCAGTCGGGCGGGAGAATGTCGCTGTCGGCGGCGAGGACATCCTCGGCGTGCCGCAGCAGAGCGAGCGCGCCGCGATGGTCTCCGCATCGAGTGAGGCACTCGGCCTCGACTGCGTCGAGCCAGGCCAGTACGTCCGCGGATACCGGGGCCCGACGGGCGTAGGTGCGGGCAGCGTGCATACGTTCCCGTGCCCCATCGAGGTGACCAGCCCAACCCGGCACAAACGCACTGTGAGCGAGGATCGCGGCGCCGAGCAGGTTGTCGTCAGCCTCGCCAGCAGCCTGAAGTGCGCGGACAAAGGTCGTGTCAGCAGAGTCGGGCAGCCGCAGGTCGAAGAACTCGATTCGGCCGAGCAGCAGCAGCGACTCGGCCAGGCCCGAGGCCAGCACCTTGCGGGCCACCCCGTCCGTCTCCCCGAGTAGTACGGCGCCTAGGTCTGCGTGTGCGGCCACCGTCGGGTGCAACGCGGCTGGGGCCGTGGACAGGTAGAGCCGACGGTGAGCTTCGGTGACTATGGCGTAGTCGGCGCCAACAGTCCCTGGCTGGCTTCCCTGCGGACCGTGCGGTCGAGGTAGTGCGCCGCGGAGGGCTGTTGATGTCATACGGAGTGGAACCGAAGGCGTGGCAACGGCCGCAGACATGGGCTGGGAGCGGTTCCAGGGAGCACGGAAGCCCAGGTCTTCAACCGGTTGTCGCAGGACGTGAGTCAGGAGGCGTTGGTAGTCCTCCCCGGGCCACGGAGGGGTGTCGGATTCCCAGCGGCGGACCTGGCGCACACTGACGGAGACACCACGGAGGCCAAGCTGTTGGGCAGCCCGGGTGAGGGCGTCGGCCAAGGCCTGTTGACTGGCGTAGCCGGCGGCTTGTCGGGCTGCTTTGAGCGCGGTGTTGGGCACAGTCTCCTCCGCACATGCCGATGATGGATTAACCCTACGGACTCAGAGGCCGTTTTGGGGACTCCTCAGGCATATGACGGACTAATACGTCCTCCAGGCGTCCCTTAAGAGTCCTCTCCAAGGCCTTCAGGACGTCCTAGTGGCGAACGACGATGGATCTGGTCACTGAACGGTGGCACAAGATCACTGACAGTAGGTCTTTTGTGTTTGAGACAGAGCAAGTCATGCCGACCAGGGCCGGTGGGGCTCTGTTCGGCTGGATGATAGGACGTTTTGTCCTTGCTTGTCTCGGGGCCGTGACCCCCCGTCGTGAGTCGGCCGACAGCATCGTGATCGAACTCGACCTCCGCTGGGGTGGCCGGTACGTATGCGTCGCAGTCCAGCTCGGCGCGACAACCTCTCGACGTGTCCGATCAAGCTATAAGCGCCCGGTCGCTGGTTGGCACCACACCAGGCATCTCCAGCGTGATGTCGCCCTCCTCTCGTGCGTTCTCTATCCGCTCCTTCCGAGGTACTTCGCCATGCTCAAAACCCGCCGGCCCCGCATGTTCGTCGCGCGTCTCGACTCTCGGACCGACTCCACGCCGCTGGCCCGGTACTTGCTCCGGGCCTACCTCTCCGGCCTCCCCTCCGGCGACCGCTACCGCGAGACCGCCGAGCTGCTGTTGGGCGAGCTCTTCGCCAACGCCGTCCGGCACTGCGACGCGCCCGACGACCGGCACATCGAAGTCCGCTTCGCCCTCGCCGGCTCGCGACTGCGCCTGGAGGTACACGACGCGGGATCCGGCCGGCCGCTGCTCCGCGCGGCCGCTCCGGACGACGAGTGCGGGCGGGGCCTGATCCTCGTCAACGAGCTCGCCGAGCGCTGGGGTTGTGCCTCCCGCCCCTGCGGCATCGGCAAGTTCGTCTGGGCCCTCGTCGCTCCCGTCGCCATCTGAAGGACCCCGTCACCATGAACCTCGCCACCCTGGCCCGGCACGCCCTCTCCCGCGGCCACACCCTCGCCGCCACCTACACTCTCCTCACCCGCCGTACCCACCAGCCCCTCGCCTCCGCCCGCGCCGTCTGCCTCGCCCTCGACATCCCCCACGCCGAGACCACCCGCCGCCTGGCCGACTGCTACGACGCCCTCCTCGCCGACCACCATCCCGGCGACGAGACCGACACCGGCGAACTCCTCGAAGCCCTCGGCGTCTTCGACGTCCCCAAATCCCTCACCGACACCGAACTCGCCGTCGTCGACCGCCTCCTCGCCGCCGTCGACGCCATGGGCGGCATCCGCCCCGGCCACCGTCACGGCCTCACCCGCTGGTTCACCACCGGCAACCTCACGGCTGCCTACCTCTCCCTCGTCGCCGCCCGACCGCTGCCCCGCACCGGCGACCCCGCCACCTACTGGGCCGCACTCGTCGCGGCCGGCGAACTCCTCCTCACCACCCCGCGCCCGGACAGCCGCGTCCGCTATGCCCTCACCCGCTGCCACGGCCACGCGGGCGCCCGGGTCTGACCCCCGCGCGCAGGAAGTCGGCCTGGTCGGCTTCCCGCGCGTGTTGGTCGGGCGGGGGTGGCTGGTTGGGGTGGGGGTGGTGTGTGGGAAGTCGGTTCGGTCGACTTCCTGCGCGTGTTGGCCGGGCGGGGTGGGGCTGTTGTGGCGGGCAGTTCGTTTTGGGGGAGGGGGGCTGTGTGGGAGTCGGCCTGGTCGGCTTCCTGCGCGTGCTGTTCCTGCGGGGGGTGGTTGTCAGGGTGGGGAGCCGGTGGTGCACGGGAAGTCGGCCTGGTCGACTTCCTGCGCGTGTCGGCCGGTGGGCGTGGTGTATGGGGCCCCCGCCCCATGCCCGGAGAACGCCGGTGCCGCCCCCTGCCCGCGCCGGGGGCGGCACCGGTGGCGGAGCCCGTCCTAGGTACGGCCGGTGGCGCGGGTGCGGCGGGTGAGGGAGTCCAGGACGACGGCGGCCAGCAGCACCGCCCCGGTGATCATGTACTGGATCGCCTGGGCGGCGTGGACCATGTCCAGGCCGGTGGTGATGGACTGGATGACGAGGATGCCCAGCAGCGCGGACCAGGTCTTGCCGCGCCCGCCGAACAGGCTGGTGCCGCCGATGACGGCAGCGGCGATGGCGCTCATCAGCACGTTGCCGCCCCCCAACTGCTTGTCCGCGGAGCCCTGCTGGGAGGCGTAGAACAGCCCGCCCAGGCCCGCCAGGAACGCGGACAGCACGAACACCGAGATCCGTACCCGGGCGACGTTGACGCCCGCGCGCCGGGCCGCCTCCACGCCGCCGCCCACCGCGAAGACCTGCCGGCCGTAGCGGGTGCGGCGCAGGGTGAAGTCGGTGAGCACGACGGCCCCGAGCAGCACCACCAGGGACAGCGGCAGGCCGCGGTCCTGGTTGAGCGCGTAGGCCGTCGCCAGGGTGAGGACGGCGAGCGCGCCGGCGCGCACCGCGCTGTCGGCCGTGGCGGGGGCGGCGAGGCCGGCGGCGCGGCGCCGGCGGGCGGTGAGCAGGCGGGCTCCGAGGTAGAGGGCCGGGGCGAGGACGGCCAGGCCCCAGGCGTAGGAGATGTCGCCGTCGCCGAGGAAGGTGCTGTCCAGGCCGGCGACGATGCCGTCGTGGCGGTTGTTGACGGTGCCGCCGTCGCCCAGCACGTACTCCTGCAGCCCGCTCCAGGCGAGCATGCCCGCGAGGGTGACGACGAAGGCGGGCACGCCGACCCGGGCGAAGAACAGGCCGTGCAGCAGCCCCATCACGCAGGCCGCGCCGAGGGCGGCGAGGATGGCCGCCCACTCGCTCCACCCCTGGCGCGAGGTCAGCACGGCGGCCGTGGCGGCGCTGGCGCCGGCCACCGAGCCCAGCGACAGGTCGATCTCGCCCAGGATCAGCACGAAGACGACGCCGACGGCGATCAGGCCGGGCCCGGCGATGAAGCGGGTGATGTTGGTGAGGTTGTCGGCCTGGAGGAAGTGGTGGGTGACGGACTGGAAGACGACCGCGATGACGACCAGGCCCACCACGACCGGCAGCGAGCCGAGCTCGCCGGAGGCCAGGCGCCGGCGGGCGGCCTGCGCCCGCCCGGCCCAGCCGGGGGCGCCCTGGTGCAGCCGCGGGTCGACGGCGGGGGAGGTTGCTTCGGGGGTGCTCATGCGCGCTCGGCCTCCTCGGCGCTCGCGACGGAATCGGTGGGCCCGGCGCCCTCGCCCGGCCCGGCTCCCGCGGCGGGAGCGGGACCGGCGCCCTCGCCCGGCCCGGCGCCCCCGGCGTGCCGGGCCCGGCGGCGGGCGTGGGCGTTGTCGGTGGCGCCGGTGATCGCGGCGACGATCTCCTCCTGGGTGGTGCCCGCCACCGGCAGGACACCGTTGTTGCGGCCCAGGCGCAGCACGGCGACGGTGTCGGCCACCGCCCGGACGTCGGCCATGTTGTGGCTGACCAGCACGACGGCCAGGCCGCGTTCGCGCAGCCGCTCCACCAGGTCCAGCACCTGGGCGGTCTGCTCGACGCCCAGGGCCGCGGTGGGCTCGTCCAGGACGACCAGGGCCGGATCGCCGACCAGCGCGCGGGCGATGGCCACCACCTGCCGCTGCCCGCCGGACAGCGCGGCCACCGGGGTGCGCACGTCGGGGATGCGGATGGCGAGGGTGTCCAGCAGCCGGCGGGCGTGCCGCTCCATGGCGACCTCGTCGAGCAGGCCGCGGCGGCGCTTCTCGCGGCCGAGGAAGAGGTTGGCGATGACGTCGAGGTTGTCGCACAGCGCGAGGTCCTGGTAGACGGTCGCGATGCCCAGGGCGGTGGCGTCCTGGGGGCGGGACAGCCGGACGGGCTCGCCGTGCCAGGCGAGGGTGCCCTCGTCCACGGGGTGGACGCCGGCGATGGTCTTGACGAGGGTGGACTTGCCGGCGCCGTTGTCGCCGACGAGGGCGAGCACCTCGCCGGCGTGGACGGTGAGGTCGACGTCGGTGAGGGCCTGGACGGCACCGAAGCGCTTGGAGACCGAGCGCAGCTGCAGGACGGGTGCGCCTGTCACGGGAACGACCACCTTGGGGGAGCGGCTACTTGTGGACGGCGTGCGGGGCCGGCCGGGGCCGGGGCACCGCTGTTCGCGGGGACGGGCCGCGCGCGGGCGCGCGTGCTGCCCGCGGGTACGGGCCGCGCGCGGGCTACTTGAGGCCGGCGGCGGCGCACGCGGCGGCGTAGTCGGCGGTGCAGATGTCGGAGGCCTTGTAGATGCCGTCGGCCAGGACGGTGCTCGCGATGGTGTCCCTGGTGACGATCTTGGCGTCGAGCAGCTTGGCCGGGACGCCCTTGGCGGTGGCGCTGTCGACGCTGGAGGTGGCGACGGCCTTCACGTCCTTGCCCTGGAGCAGGGCGACGGCCAGCTCGGCGGCGGCCTCGGCCTGCGGCCGGTAGGCCTTGTAGATGGTGTACGCCTGGTCGCCGGCGACGATGCGCTGGACGGCGTCCAGGCCGGCGTCCTGGCCGCCGACGGGCACGGTGATGCCGGCGCCCTTGAGCTGGGTGATGATGGCGGCGGCCATGCCGTCGTTGGCGGAGTAGACGGCCTGGAAGCCGTTCTTGCCGAACTCGGTGACGGCGGCGGAGATCTTCTGCCCGGCGACGGTGGGGTTCCACTGCCCGGACTGCTCGTAGACGACCTTCTTGATCCTGCCGTCGAGGACCTTGTGGGCGCCGGCCTTGAACTGCGCGGCGTTCGGGTCGGCCTCGTCGCCGTTGATCATGACGATGTTCGCCTCGGCGGCCCGCGGGCCGAGCGCGTCCAGCAGGGCCTGGCCCTGGAGCTCGCCGACCTTCTCGTTGTCGAAGGAGGTGTACGCGGCGATCGGCCCGCTCGCCAGGCGGTCGTAGGCGACGACCTTGACGCCCTTGGCGGCCGCCTCCTCGACCCAGCCCTGGGTGGAGGCGGCGTCGTACGGGTCCAGGACGATCACCCGGACGCCCTGGGTGAGCAGGGTGTCGAACTGCTGCTTCTGCTTGGCGGCGCTGCCCTCGGCGTTGTTGTAGAGCACCTTGCACTGCGCGCACAGCGCCTTGACCTTGGCCTCGATGAACGGGCGGTCGAAGGACTCGTAGCGCACCGAGGAGGCGTTCTCGGGCAGCAGCAGGCCGATGGCGTTCGAGTCGCCGGCGGCGCTGGAGGAGCCGCTCCCGGCGCCGCCGGCCTTCCCGCAGGCGGCGGTCACGGACAGGGTCAGCACGAGGCCCACGGTGGAGACGAGGGCGCGACGCAGGACGGCGTTCATCGGATACCTCTCCCTGGGTCGCCGCGGCGTTTGCGGCGGGGTGGGGGGAGTCAACCCTGAGCGCGTACATGACGTCAATAAGTAAAACCAGACTGCCGGGAATCCACCACTACTCGTTATCTTCGTGAACACGCCCCCGGCAGGGGGACGGCCCCACGGCAAAGGGGGGTGCCCGCCGACCCCCGTGCGGCGGGCACCCCTGCTCCGGACCGACCGGGCGTCAGGGCCGGTCGAGCGTGATCGAGTTGATCGGCCCCAGGTCGTAGTACACGCCGCGCTGCGCCGCGATGTCGTAGACGCAGTCGCCGCCGCCCGAGGCACGGCACAGGCGGGCGTGCGCGCCGCCGGTCTGGTTGTTGAGCACCCAGTGGTTGCCGTACTGGCCGCTCAGGTTGTGCGCGCCGTAGCTCCAGTAGACCGCGCTGGGGCTGACCGCCGGGTCCTGGTTCTGCGGGTAGACGCAGACCGCGCCGGACGGACAGCCCGCCCAGTCGCCGCCCGCGGCGCCGGCGCTGCCGGCCCCCAGCGTGCTCAGGGCGGCGGCGGCCAGGGCCAGGGCGGCGACGGCGTGGGTGATCCTGCGCATGGGTGGTTCTCCCTCGGCTGGTACGGGGACGGACGATCGGCCCGTCCGGTGCCCGTCAGCCTAGGAACCCGCGGCCCGCCGCGGTCCCTGACACCTGACAGGGGCGCGGCGCCCGGCCCGCCGCGCCCGTCCGTGCGTCCGTGCGTCCGTGCGACCGCCCGCCGTCGGACGCACGGGCGGCCAGGTCAGGCGGAGCAGGCGGGTCAGCCAGGTCAGCCAGGTCGGGCGGGCCAGGCGCTCAGTGCGGGTGCCCCAGGTACGGGAACCCCGGCAGCAGGTCGGTGTGCGGCCCGATGCGGTCGCTGGACACCCTGCCGTCGGTCAGCATCGACAGCCGCGCCGAGGTCACGTCGTCGGTCAGCGTGCGCCCGTTCGGGTAGCCCGCCGGGCGGGAGCGGTCGTAGCGCAGGACGTCCGGCAGCACCATCCGCAGCTGCGCCTCGGCCGCGGCCGTGGTGTACCCGCCGAAGTGCTGGAGCTTGGCCGTCCACGGCTGCCGGTACGTCGCCCAGTCGTCCACCGGGTCCCCGGCGTTGTACGCGTCCTTGGCGTCCTCCTCGTTGAAGTACGCCGTCAGCGACGGGTGCGCGCCGCGGTCCACCGACACCAGCCCCTCGTCCTTGCGCACGCTCACCCGCCCCCACACCCCGAACTCCGGCGACGGCCCGAACTGCTCGTCCGGCGCCTCCAGCACGATCCCGAACACGTTCTTGTCCGCGCCCCAGTCCACCCCCGTCCACTGGAAGTCCTTCACGATCCCGTCCAGGTCCGCGAAGAACGGGTCGCTGCGCAGCCCCGCGCTCACCGTGTGCACCCCCGCCTCCACCACCGCCGGGGTCTTCGTGAAGCTCACCGGTGCGTCGGCCACCAGCACCTCGCCGGTCGCCTCCAGCCCCCGTGCCCCCTCCCCGGTGGCCCGGCGCACCGTCATGGTCTGCTCCCCGCCCACCGGTTCGGAGAAGGTGAAGCTGTACGCGATGTCGGCCCGCTGGTCCCCGTCGGTGTCGATGTCGATCCGGTACACCGCCTGCGGGTGGAAGGCCCGCCCGCCGGACGGCGCCACCGGGTTCACGTTCATGATCAGTACCGTCCGGCCCGGCTCCGGCGAGGCGAAGGCGAACAGGTCGGTCATGTCCAGGCGAGCGTCACCCTCGGGTGAGCGCAGGTTCGGTCCGCTGAGGTGGTGCGACAAGACGGCCTCCGGCCTGTGAGTGATCCCTGTGGACACCCCCCGCCCCCTCGGCCATTGCTAGCACGGCCTCCCCGCCCCGGCCCCCCGCGCTGCGCCGCCCGGACGTCGGACGCCCGGGCGTCCGACGTCCGGGCGGCGGGGCAGGGGCCTCAGGCCGGTCGGCCCGGCAGCACCGGCTCCAGCCGGACGCCCGGGGCCGGCGCGAGGCCGGGGAAGCGCGCGAAGAGCCGGCCCAGCGCGGTGCGCCCCTCCCGGCGGGCCGGCAGCGCGCCCGGGCAGAAGTGGGCGCCGTGGCCGAAGGCGAGGTGGTCCTCGACGGGCCGGGTGACGTCGAAGTCGGCGCCGGTGTCGCCGCAGCGCTGCGGGTGGCGCCCGACGGCCGCGTAGGCGGCGAGGACCGCCTCGCCCCCGCGCACCGTCACCCCGCCGGGCAGCTCGGTGTCCTCCACCGCGTAGCGCATCGGCAGGTGCGCCACCGGGGCGGCGCGGCGCAGCGCCTCCTGCACGACGTCGTCCCAGCCGACCCGGCCCCCCGCGCACCGGGGCGAGCTGGTCGGGGTGGGTGAGCAGGTCGGTGATGCCGTTGTCGATCGGGTCGACGGTGGTCTCGTAGGCCCGGCGAGGACCTGACCTCCGCGCTGATCGCCGCCCGCGACCAGGAGAGCGACGGCGACGGGCTCGGCGATCAGCTCCTCCGGCAGGGCCGGGAACGCCGTGACGGCGGCCGCCGACTCCTGCGGGCCCAGGACGGTGGAGAAGGCCCTGGCGACCATGCCGCGGAAGGTGCCCGTGAGCTCCTCGGGCACGCCCCGCAGCCGGGAGATCACCCGGATCGGCAGCGGGTGGGCCAGGCGGTCGCGCAGGCGGCCAGGCCGTCCAGCAGGCCCTCGGTCAGCTCCTCGACGCCGGCCGTCATGGCGGCGACCCGGCGGGCGCCGGGGGCGTCGAACACGTTGCGGGCGCTCACCCAGATCGCCGGCGGCCAGGTCCGCACCACCTCGGCGAACCCGGGCCGGTGCCGTGTGCCGTCCTTGAACACGCGCGGTCCCGGGGCAGCTCCGCCGGCAGCCGCGGGTCGGACACCGACCGGGCCCGTACCCCCGGGATGTCGACCGGCGTGGCCGCGCGCACAGCTCGGCGCTCTCCGCGTCGCGGGAACGGTCGGTCGGGTCCAGTACGAGACGCTCCACGGGGGTCTCCTCCACTCA
Organism: Kitasatospora sp. NPDC018619; assembly: GCF_044391605.1. Classification (NCBI taxonomy): domain Bacteria; kingdom Bacillati; phylum Actinomycetota; class Actinomycetes; order Kitasatosporales; family Streptomycetaceae; genus Kitasatospora; species Kitasatospora sp. NPDC018619. Next base: position 203,264 of record NZ_JBISAI010000012.1, on the reverse strand, counting down.
GCACGGCACGGCAGCGGTACGCGGCCGCACACCGGGACACCGATTCCGGCCCGGGGGCGGCTCTACGGCCGCAGGCGGCCCGTCTCGTGCACCCCCGGCGGCCGCGCCGCCGCGTCGGTGGGCCGCTCGAACAGGGCGCCGCTGCGGCTGCCGGGCGCGGTGCGCACCCAACGCCAGCCCCGGGCACGGTAGTAGGCGTGCAGGGCCGCGTTGTCGCTCCACACGTTCACCCGCAGCAGCCCCGCGCCCGCCCGCGCGGCCCGCCAGGCGGCCCAGTCGGCCAGCCGGGCGCCGACACCCCGCCCGGCGTGGCGGCGGTCCACCGTGAAGGAGCTCAGGTAGCGGGCCGGCACGGCCAGCTCCTCCTCGCTCCACAGGCGGGGGCTGCCCGCGGGGCGCAGCGTGAGGGTGGCCAGCGCCTCGCCGTACGGCTGCGCCGCGGCGACCACGGTCGCGCCGCGGGCGATCAGCGCCAGGCCGCGCTCGGCGTCGTACGGGGCCGACCACTGGGCCGAGCCGTGCTCCAGGGCGATCCAGGCGGCGGCCTCCGCGCGCAGCGCCGCCAGCCGGGGCAGGTCGGCGGGCACTGCGGCGCGCAGGTACAGCGCGGCGGGCGGCGGGCTCAGCACGGCGCGGACGGGCCGCCGGGGGCTTCGGGGGCGTCGGGGGCGCCCAGGGCTTCGGGCGCGTCGGGGGCTTGGAGGACGAAGCCCGCGCGCAGCGCCTCCACCAGGCGCCGCCCGGGCACGGTGAGCGCGGTGCCGTCGGGGGTGGTCAGCGGGTACCGGGCGACGATCCGGGCGAGCGGCACACCGGGGTGCACCACCGTGCCCGGGGACGGCAGTTGCAGCAGCACGCAGTCGTCCGGCCCGCACTCCAGCAGGCCGAAACCGGCCCCGCAGTAGTGCAGCCGCCCGTCCTTGAGCCGGTGCAGCCCGCCGCCGGGCGCCGCCGCCACCCGCGCCGGGGCGCCGGTGTGCCGCACCACCAGCTGCACCGCCCCGGCCGCGTCCGTGCGCGGCTCGCCGCCGGTGGCCTCGCCGTACAGCTCCAGCACGTGGCGCAGCGCCGACGGCACCGCGTGCTCGGCCAGTTCGAGCTCGCCCAGCAGCCAGGTCGAGCCCTGCATGCGGCAGTTGAGCTCCAGCAGCAGCGGGCGCCCGCCGTCCAGCACGAAGTCGGCGCCGAACAGGCCCCGGTAGCCGAGCGCGGCCAGCGCCTCGCCGACGCGCCGCGCCGCCGCGCCCGCCCGGGCCATGGCCGGCGGCGACAGCAGGGCGGGGGCCGCGAAGTCGCAGCCGGAGTAGGCCCCGAAGGGCGCGCCGACGCCCTGAAGGCGGGTCAGCTGGACGGACGGGCGCAGCACCCGCACGGTGCTGTCCGCCGAGACCAGGACGTGCACGTTGACCGCCGGCCCCTCGACGTAGCCGCTCACCAGCCAGGGCCCGCCGCCGGCCGCGCGGATCGGGCGCAGCTGCGCCTCGTCGGCGACGAGGTGGGTGCCCTCGCCGCTGGAGCCGTGCGGCACCTGCACCACGTAGGGGGTGCCGAAGCGCCGGCGCAGCTCCCGGTGGTCGAGTACGGGGGCCACCGCGTCCGGCGGCGTCGGCGCCCCCACCGAGCGCAGCCACCCGCGCTGGACCCGTTTGTCGCCCAGCGCCGGCAGCCAGGCCGGGCGCCCGGGCGGCTCCACCAGGCGGGTGCCGAGCGCGCCGAGGGCCGCGCGCCACTCGGGCCGCAGCCCGGCGTAGGGCAGCAGCGCCAGCTCCCGGCCCCGCCAGCCGCCGCCGGGGGCGCCGGGGGCGCCGGGGGTGCTGGGGTCGGGGCCGGCGGGGCCTGCGGGGCCGTCGGCGAGGGCGCGCAGCACCGCCTCGATCCCGGCCGCGGTCGGGGTGTGGTCGCGCACCGCCCGCCGCGGCTCCAGCGCGTGGAAGTCCGCCCCGAACTCGCCCGCCCAGCCCGCGTCCGCACCCTCCACGCTCAGCACCGCGGCCAGGCAGCCGGTGCGCAGCAGCGGCAGCACGTTCAGGGGGCGGGCGCAGCACGACAGCCCGGGCAGGGCCCGCAGCCGGGCCACCGCTTCGTCACAGGATGTGATCACCCCCGCGATTATGGAGAGCCCCGTACGGCGCTCGCCGCCGTCGCGCGCCCCGCCCCGCCCGGTACGAGGCACTCCGCGCCCCCGCTCTCACCCGAACGAAGGAGCGCCCCGCGTTGACGGCCCGTCGGGGCCGCTGTCGGAGCCCGGGGCTACCGTGCACGAATGAACAGCCGCGCCGACCGCACCGCCGCCCCTGCTCTCGCCCCCACCTGGCAGGTCACCGAGACCGCAGGACTGGAGACCTCCTGGATCGACCTGCGCCCCACCGCCCTGACCGCCCGCGGCCGCGCCGCCGCCGCCCGGCCCGCGCCCTACTGGCTCGACTACGAACTCGACACCGGCGACGGCTTCACCACCCGCCGCATGCACGTCACCGCCCGCACCGCCGACACCACCCGCACCCTCGACCTGCGCCGCGACGAGGCCACCGGCCGCTGGAGCGTCGACGGCACCGCCCGCCCCGACCTCGACGGCGCCCTCGACTGCGACCTCGGCCTGTCCCCGCTCACCAACACCCCGCCCGTCCTGCGCCACGCCCTGCACCGGGAGCCGGGCGAGCACGCCTTCCTGATGGCCTGGATCCGCGTGCCCGACCTGGCGGTCGTGCCCCTGCGCCAGACCTACACCCACCTGCGCCGCCACGACGACGGCCGCGCCACCGTCCGCTACGCCTCCGGGGACTTCCGGGCGGACCTGTTGCTGGACGCGGACGGCCTGGTCGCCGACTATCCCGGCCTGGCCCGCCGCCTCGCCTGACCGCCGGCCACACCAGGGCCGGCGCCGGCCGGGGGAGCCGCACCGCCGGCAGGGCAGTGGCCCCTCGGCCCTGCGGATGGGACACGAAGGCTGGGCCGCCGCTCTCAACCTGCGCCGCCGCGGGGAGGGCCGCGCCACCGTCCGCTACGCCTCCGGGGACTCCCGGGCGGACCTGTTGCTGGATGCGGACGGTCGGGCGGGGAGGTCCAGGGGCTTTGTCCGGCTGCCTGTCGGGCCGGGCGGGTGCCGCCGTGTGCGCGGGCGCGGCGGCACCCGCCCCCCGGGGGTCAGAGCGCGAGGGGGTCCGCGCAGGCCTCCAGGTCGTGGACCGTCCCGGGGAAGCGGCCGGCCGCCGTGCCGTGCGGGGCGAGCACGTCGCGGGCCGCGGTCAGCAGCGCGTTGCGCAGCCGCCCGTGCCCGGAGAGGTAGCCGAGCTGGGTGAGCGCCGCCGACTGCAGCGCCTGCGCCCGGCGGCGCACCGGCGCGGCGACGGCCGAGGGGGCGGCGCACGCGGACACCACCGGGTCCAGCAGCAGCACCGCCCGCGCGTAGTCGGGCACCCCGCCGCTGCCCGTCCCCTCGTAGGCGCGCTGCGCCGCCTCCAGCGCCCGCTGTGCGGCGTCCGGCTCGGCCAGCTCCGCGCGGGCGGTGGCGGCCGGTCGGGCGGTGCCCAGGCAGGTGCCGGTCAGGCGGCCCCACACCTCGCGCACGGTGCGGGAGGGGGTGTCCAGGTAGCCGGGGGTGGCGAGCAGCGGGGCGGCGGGGCCCGCGTCGGGCAGGGCGTCGGCGGCGGCGCGGTGGGCGGCCAGCCACGCGGACACCTGTGCGGCGCCCCACACCGGGGCCCCGTAGGCGCCGAGCCCGATCTCGGCGGCGGGGCCGAAGGCGGCGGCGGTGGCGTCCAGCAGTTCGGCGCGGGCCGGGCCGGGGGCGCCGAGCAGTCCGGGGCCGGCCAGGTACACGGCGCGCTGGGCGGGCAGGTAGAGGTTCAGCTCGGCGGGGCAGGCGTGCCCGCCCGCGGGCCGCAGGACCAGCGGCACCCCGGCGGCCTCGACGGCGTACAGGCCCTCCCGGTGGCCGATCCCGGCCCGGTCGGGCCAGCGGGCGGCCGGGGTGGCGGCGCACAGCGGCCCGCCGACGGTGTCGGTGGGGGCGAGGAAGTCCGGGCGGCCGGTGGAGACGGTGCGTCCGAGGTCGGAGCCGACCAGGCCGTGCGCTCCGATGCCCAGGCGGGTGCCGTAGGCGTAGTCCACCAGCCGGGCGTGCCGGGCGCCTTCGGTGACCTGGCGCAGCACCGCGTCGGCGAGGAACCCCTCGGGCGCGTGCACGGCGAGGTCGGCCGGCGGCCCGGCGGGCAGGCCGGTGCGGGAGCGGGCGAACAGCCCGCGCACGCCGCCGAAGTGGTCGATCCCGCTCTGGGTGTGGACCACGGCCCGCACCGGGCGCGGGTCGCCGGTGGCGGAGCGGTACAGGGCCAGGGCCGCGCGGGCCGTCTCGTAGGAGCCGAGCGGGTCGATCACCAGCAGCGCGTCCGGGCCGGTGACGACGGTCAGGTTGGCGAGGTCGTAGCCGCGCACCTGGTAGAGGCCCTCGGCGACGCGGAACAGGCCCGAGGCCAGGGCGAGCCGGCCCTGGCGGCGCACCGCCGGCGCCACCGCCGCGGGGGCGCCGTCGCCGGGCGGCGGGTCGAAGGCGCGGAAGTGCCAGACCGCCTCCTCGCCGTCCAGGGACGGCAGGGCGCGGTAGGGCGGGGCCGCGAGCAGGCCGCGCTGCGCGTTCTCGAAGTCGGCCGGGGCGTCGGGGAGTTCCTTGGCGCCGGCCAGGTTCCGCTGCGCGACGTACGCGGTCGGTTCCACGGGCACGAAGGTGTCGGCCACGGGCTTGCCTCCTCAAAGGCGGGACGGGGTCCGCGCGCTGCCCCGCGCGCGGAGACCGCCGACACTAGGGGTGACGGGCCGGGCACACAACGGCAGGGGTATGCGGACGCCGGCGGACCCCGCGGCGCCGGGGCCCTCGTCACCCGATCGGGTGGTGGGGGCGGGCGTTTCCCGTGCCGCCCGGGCGGCGTCGGTAGCGTCCAGCCATGATCGTCGAGTCGCCAAATCCACTGCGCCAGCGGCGATTTGACTTATAGTCGTACGAGTTAAAGAGGCAGTGTCGCATGGCAGAGAAGTGCCTGAGGTCCTGGGGCAGCAACCGTTCCGGCCAGCTCGGGGACGGTACCTGGGCCGACTTCCGCACCACGGCCACCACCGTGCTCGGACTCACCAGCGCCGAGGTGGTGAAGATCGCCGCCGGCGGGTTCGGCGCGGCCGCCGGCCACGTGCTGGCCCTGCTGGCCGACCGCACGGTGCGGACCTGGGGCGTCAACGGCGCGGGCCAGCTCGGCGACGGCACGGTGTTCAGCCACAACGCCCCCGCCCGGGTGGTCGGCCTCCACGACGCCACCGACATCGCCGCCGGCGGCGCCCACAGCCTCGCCCTGCTCGCCGACGGCACCGTGGTCGCCTGGGGCCGCAACGACCACGGCCAGCTCGGCAACGGCGGCGGCCCCGACAGCAGCGTGCCGGTGCGGGTCGAGGGCCTGAGCCGGATCGTGGCCGTCGCCGCCGGCCTGCACCACAGCCTCGCCCTGCGCGAGGACGGCAGCGTGTGGGCCTGGGGCTACAACGCCAGCGGCCAGCTCGGCGACGGCACCAACGCCACCCGCCCCCTCGCCGCGCCCGTCACCGGCCTGGGCGACGTCAGCCGCATCGCCGCCGGCGCCGGCCACAACCTCGCCCTCGTCGGCACGCCGGGCCCCGGCGCCACCGTGAAGGCCTGGGGCTACAACGCCACCGGCCAGCTCGGCGACAACACCACCATCAACCGCTTCACCCCGGTCGCCATCCGGCAGACCTGGGGCGGCGGCACCACCCAGATCGCGGCCGGCTGCAACCACAGCATGGCCGTGGTCGACGGCGACAGCCGCCTCAAGGCCTGGGGCCAGAACACCGCCGGCCAGCTCGGCGACGGCACCACCGTCTTCCGCGTCCTGCCCGTCACCGTCCCCGGCCTGACCGACGTGCGCCTGGTGGCCGCCGGCCGCGAGCACACCGTCGCCCTGTCCGGGACCAGCACCGTGCACTCCTGGGGCAGCAACGGCTCCGGCCAGCTCGGCGACGGCACCACCACCGACAGCAGCACCCCGGTGCCCACCCTCACCGCCCTGACCGGCATCGACAAGCTCGCCGCGCCCGTCGGCGGCGACTTCAGCCTCGCCAACTGAGGCGCCTCGGCCGTCCCCGGTGCCCCTCCTGCCACAATGCGCGGTGAACGTCGCGTAGCCGCCACCATGCAGACAGTGAGGTCACCATGTCGAAGGTCAAACTGAGCACCAACCACGGCGACATCGTTCTCCGGCTCGACGCGCAGAAGGCCCCCGCGACGGTGGAGAACTTCCTGCGCTACGTCAGGGACGGCTTCTACGACGGGACGGTCTTCCACCGGGTCATCGACGGCTTCATGGTCCAGGGCGGCGGCCTGGAGCCCGGCCTGCGCCAGAAGGAGACCCGCGACCCCATCCCGAACGAGGCCGACAACGGCCTGAAGAACGTCGCGTACTCGGTGGCGATGGCCCGCACCGGCGACCCGCACTCCGCCACCGCCCAGTTCTTCGTCAACGTCGCGGACAACGCCTTCCTGGACCACAGCGGCAGGAACCCCCAGGGCTGGGGCTACGCCGTCTTCGGGGAGGTGGTCGAGGGCCGGGCGGTCGTGGACGCCATCAAGGCCGTCCCCACCGGCTCCCGGGGCGGCCACCAGGACGTCCCGAAGAACGACGTGGTCATCGAGAAGGCCGAGGTCGTCGACTAGCCGGGGGCCGCGGACCGGCCGGGGGAGAGCCCGCCGGGTCGGGGGCGCGCGGCGCGCAGCGGCACGCCCGCCCTCGTGCCCCTCCCCGCCCGCCGCCACGCGCGCCCGCAGCTCCCGCAGGTCGCCCGGGGTGTTGACGGCGCACCAGAACCCCCGCGCCCGGTACCCCGCCAGCTGCCGCAGGCGCACCAGGTACGGAAGCGTCGTGTCCGCGTGGTCCCCCCGGTCCGGCAGCAGCGGGACCACGGCGGGCGCGAAGGCGTACACGCCCCCGTTGACCGTGCACTCCGGGGGAGGGGGCGCGCCCAGCTCGGCGACCCTGCCCAGGGCGTCGCACACCACCGTGCCCCGCGGCAGCCGCGGCGCCACCAGCGCGACCGTCGCCAGCGCGCCGCGGCGCAGGTGGTGCGCGCCCAGCGCGGCGAGCGGGAACTCCGCCCAGATGTCGCCGTAGACCGCCAGCCACGGCTCCCGCGGCGCCGCCAGCGCGCGGGCCGCCAGCTTCAGCCCCCCGCCCCGCCCCAGCGGACGGTCCTCCACCACCACCGTGGTGGGCACCGGCAGGGCCACCGAGCGCACGTAGTCGGCGATCACCCGCCAGCGGTAGCCCGCCGAGACGACCACCGCCTCCACGCCCCCCGAGGCGAGCCAGTCGAGCTGGTGGCGCAGCAGCGGCACACCGCCCACCTCCACCATCGCCTTGGGGCACCGGTCCGTGTACGGGGCGAGCCGCTCGCCGCGCCCGCCCGCCAGGACCACGGCCTGCCGGATCGGCGGGCGGCGCCGCCCCGCCGGCCCCCACGGCCCCGACAATGCCGATGGTCCCGACAGTGCCGATGGTCCCGACATCGCCGACCTCCCGGAAGCGGGGCGCGGGCGGCCCCGGCGCGCCGTAGACAGCTACCCGATCCGCCCGCCGGGAAATCACGCCCACCGCCCCGCCGCCCCGGCGCCGGTACCGCCCCGACGACCGGCTCGCCGCCCTGGCCGACCTCGCCGCGCACGGCGTCCACGACCCGGACCGCATGCCCTTCACCGTCCCCTGGAGCGAGCTGTCCCCGCGCGAGCGGGCCCGCTCGCGCGGCGGCGAACGGCGCAGGGCGCCGCGTTCACCCTCCCGTCCACCGTTCGTCGACCGGCGGGAAGGACCGTTCACCACGGCGCGGGAAACGGCCCGGGCAGCACCGCACGCACAGGGAGCGGGTCAGCGCGCCTGCGGCAGCAGCCCCAGGTCGGAGACCGGCCCGAGGTGGGCGAGCTTGTCGGGGTTGGAGACGGCGTGCACCGCCCGCACCGCGCCGTCGGGGCCGAGGTCCAGCTCGATGACGCCGAGCACGCGCTGCCCGGCGTCGTACACCACCGCGCCGGGGCGGCCGTTGACGCGGGCCGGGACGAGGCGCGCGCCCAGGCGGCGGACGCGGCGCAGGCCGCCGACGAGCAGCCGGGCGACGCGGCGCGGGCCGGCGAGGGACCGGGCGAGCGCGCGGGCCCTGCCGCCGCCGTCGCCCTGCAGCACCACGTCGGGGGCGAGCATGCCGAGCAGGGCGTCCGGGTCCCCGCCGCCGGCGACCTCGAAGAAGCGCCGGGCCAGTTCCTCGGCCTGCGCCCGGCGGGCCGGGGCCGGCGGCACGGGGCCGCCCTGGGAGGCGGCCAGGCGCCTGCGCGCGCGGGTGAGGACCTGGCGGCAGTTCGCCTCGCTCCTGCCGACCGTCCGCGCGATCTGCGGGTAGCCGTACCCGAACGCCTCGCGCAGCGTGAACACCGCGCGCTCCACCGGGGAGAGGGCCTCCAGCAGCACCAGGAACGCCATCGACAGGGTGTCGGCCAGCTCGGCGTGCTCGGCCGGGCCGGGGCGCTCGGCCGTGGTGACGACGGGTTCGGGCAGCCACTGGCCGACGTAGGCCTCGCGGCGCACCCGGGCGGACTTCAGGTGGTTGATGCCCAGGCGGGTGACGGTCGTGGTCAGGTACGCCTTCGGGTCGGTGACCACGGTGCCGGACCGCTCGGCGCGGGCGAGCCCCAGGAAGGCGTCCTGGACGAGGTCCTCGGCGTCGCCGACCGAGCCGGTCATCCCGTAGGCGATGGAGAACAGCAGCGGACGGTACCCGGCCGCATCCGACGAACCCACCCCGGCCCCCTGTCCCGTGCGTGGCCGACAGGCTACCCGAGGGCCGCCGGGCCCCGCGCCCGGGTGGTGTGTCGCAGCTCACAGCCCCTGCGGGGGGCGGGGATGTCACAGGGCGGGGGGCTGTCCTGTCTCAAGGGGCAGCAACGGAAACCGACCGAGGAGCACGCCGTGGAACCCCGCCTCAGCCCCTTCACCAGCCCGGTCATGGGCAAGGTCTTCAAGCACCTGATCGCCGCCAACAAGCCGATCGCCGAGTCGTCCCTGCCGTACGCCGTCCAGGAGCTGGTGCGGTTGCGCGCCAGCCAGATCAACGGCTGCGGCGCCTGCATCGACATGCACTTCAAGGAGGCCGTGCACGCCGGGGAGGACCCGGTGCGCCTGAACCTGGTCGCCGCCTGGCGCGAGGCCACCGTGTTCACCGACGCCGAGCGCGCCGCGCTGGAGCTCGCCGAGGAGGGCACCCGGCTCGCGGACGCGGCCGGCGGGGTCGGCGACGAGGTGTGGGCGAACGCCGCCAAGCACTACGACGAGGAGCAGCTGGCGGCGCTGGTCTGCGTGATCGCGCTGATCAACGCCTTCAACCGGGGCAACGTGATGACCCGCCAGCCCGGCGGCGGCTACGAGGTCGGCATGTACCACCACTGACCGCCCGACCGCCCGCCCGCCTGACCGCCCGACCGACCGCCCGGCCGACCGACCGCCCGCCCGCAGCGGCCCGCCCGTAGGCACGGGCCCGCTGCGGGCGCGCCCGTGCGTGCGGGCGGGCCGGGCCGTGCGGTCACTCCAGCAGCGCCGCCACCCGCGACGGCGTCCAGTGCCCGGCGGCGCCCGGGCGGGTGGCGAGGTAGCCGGCCGCGTGCCAGGGGCCCCAGCCGTGGGACTCGGCCAGGCCGGCGGCCAGGGTGCGCAGGTAGGGCGGGGCGGGGGCGTTGAGCTCGGCGCCGGCCGCGCCCCGGGCGGCGGTGAAGGTGAGCAGCGGGTGGCCGTCCGACTCGCCGACGCGCAGCAGGGTCTCGTAGCGGCCCGGGCCGAGCTCGACGCGCCCGGTGGCGAGCAGCGGGGCCAGGTCGAGGTCGGCGCCGGGGGAGCGGCGTATCTCCTGGGCGGCGACGTCGCTGAACTGGCCGAGCGTCAGGAGGTAGGCGCGGCAGGGGACTTCGCCCGGCTGGGCCGGGTCGTAGAAGGCCGAGCCGCCGCCCCAGGTGGGGGACGTCCCGGCGAAGTAGAGGGTGCCCGGCAGGGCGGTGGCGACCGTGCGGCGCGGCGGGCGCGTGTCGCGGCAGCCGGGGTGCTCCCGCAGCGCGCCCTCGGGGCGGCCGCCGCACAGGTAGTGGGCGAGGCGGGCGGCGCGCAGGTTCGAGCCGTACGCCACGTACCAGACGAGCGCCTCTCCGGGCGGTGCGGCGCCGGGCGCAGGCTCCCCGGGCGGGGGCTCGCCGGGCGGTGCGGCGCCCGCGCGGCCGGCGGACTCCCGGCTCCCGCCCTCCGGGCCCGGCTCGCTCACCGGCGGGGGCGGCGGTGCGGGGCGCGGTGGGGGGCGCAGTGCGGGGCGCGAAAGGCTCTCATATGAAGATGTGAAAACCGTGAACAGTCCGGTGATCCGCCCGGAATCCCCTGATGCGGCAGCGGCCCCCTCACTACCGGTACCGTGCCCGTCGCCATGGCGTTCATCACTCTTCCCTCTCCCGTCGCACCGCTCCGGTATTCGGCGATTACTCTTCACCAGCGAAAACGATCGAAAACCCGCGAAATATCTTTCGATTCATACCGTCGCGATTCCCGTGCGGCATGGATGATGAGAATTTCCTTTGATCGAATCCCCGCTGCATCCAGCCGACTCCCCGCAGAGTCATGGTGGGTGGGCGCCCTCCGCAGGTGACACCGTCGTCACCCGGCGTCACACCCGTACGCGCCCCCCAGGACCCCGGAGCCAAGGAAACCCCGTCATGGACGCACGCCACGAACCGGCCGGCCCCGGCATGCTGCCCCGCCCCGCCCCGGGCGCCGCGGCGAGCTGGCCGGTGGCCCAGGCCGCCCACCCCCGCAGCCTGCTCGACGTCATCGCCGCCACCGCCGACGCCCACCCCCACGCGCCCGCGCTCGACACCGGCGACACCGTCCTCGACTACCGCGCCCTGCTGCACGAGGTCGACACCCTGGCCGGGCAGCTGGCCGGCCGCGGCATCGGCCGCGGCGACCGGGTCGGGGTGCGCATCCCCTCCGGCACCGCCGACCTCTACGTCGCCGTCCTCGCCGTGCTGCGCTGCGGCGCCGCCTACGTCCCCGTCGACGCCGACGACCCCGACGAGCGCGCCGAGACGATCTGGCAGGACGCCGCCGTGTGCGCCGTCCTCGGCGCCGGCCGCACCCTGCACCCCGGGCCCGGCGCCCGGCCCGGCGGCCGCCCGGCCTGGCCCACCCCGGCCGACGACGCCTGGATCATCTTCACCTCCGGCACCACCGGCCGCCCCAAGGGCGTCGCCGTCACCCACCGCTCCGCCGCCGCCTTCGTCGACGCCGAGGCCCGCCTCTTCCTGACGCAGCGCCCCCTCGGCCCCGGCGACCGCGTCCTGGCGGGCCTGTCGGTGGCCTTCGACGCCTCCTGCGAGGAGATGTGGCTCGCCTGGCGCCACGGCGCCTGCCTGGTGCCCGCCCCGCGCGCCCTGGTCAAGGCCGGCACCGACCTCGGCCCCTGGCTCGTCAGCCGGCGCATCACCGCCGTCTCCACCGTCCCCACCCTGCTCGCCCTGTGGCCGCAGGAGTGCCTGGACGCCGTGCGCCTGATCATCGTCGGCGGCGAGGCCTGCCCCGCCGAACTCGTCGAGCGCCTCGCCGTCGGGGGCCGCGAGTTCTGGAACACCTACGGCCCCACCGAGACCACCGTCGTCGCCACCGCCGCCCGCCTGCTGCCCGGCGAGCCGGTCCGCATCGGCGCCCCCCTCGACGGCTGGGAGATCGCCGTCGTCGACCGCTCCGGCGCCCCCGTGCCCTGGTACGGGACCGGCGAACTGCTCATCACCGGCGTCGGCACCGCCCGCTACCTCGACCCCGCCAAGGACGCCGAGAAGTTCAGCGCCCACCCCGCCCTCGCCTCGCCCCGCGTCTACCGCAGCGGCGACCTGGTACGCAACGACCCCGAGGGCCTCGTCTTCCTCGGCCGCGCCGACGACCAGGTCAAACTCGGCGGCCGGCGCGTCGAACTCGGCGAGGTCGACGCCGCCCTCCAGGCCCTGCCCGGCATCCGCGCCGCCGCCGCGGCCGTGCGCAGGACCCCGGCCGGCGCCGACCTGCTCGTCGGCTACCTCGTCGCCGCACCCGGCCCCGCCCCCGACCTCGCCGCCGCCCGCACCCGGCTGCTGGAGCACCTGCCCGCCCCGCTGGTGCCCGTCCTCGCCCTCGTCGACTCCCTGCCCACCCGCACCTCCGGCAAGGTCGACCGCGCCGCCCTGCCCTGGCCGCTGGCCACCACCGGATCCGCCTCCCCCGCCGAGGCCCTGGACGGCACCGCCGCCCGCCTCGCCGCCCACTGGGAGCGCCTGCTCGGCACCGCCCCCGGCGCCCACGACGACTTCTTCGCCCTCGGCGGCTCCAGCCTCACCGCCGCCCGCCTCGTCTCCGAACTGCGCACCCGCCACAACGGCGTCTCCGTCGCCGACCTGTACGCCCACCCCGTCCTCGCCGACCTCGCCGGCTACCTCGACACCCTCGCCCCCGCCGCCGGCGAGGCCGCCGCCCCCGCGCCCGGGCAGGCCGCCGCACCCGCAGGGACCACCACCGCCACCACCGCCACCGCCGCCGTCCGCCGCCCCGTCCGCCGCACCCCCCGCAGCGCCGCCCTGTGGCAGACCCTCCTGCTGCTGGGCATGTTCTCCCTCGCCGGACTGCGCTGGATCCTCGTCCTGACCGCCCTCGACAACCTCACCGGCGCCCACCTCGCCTGGGCCCCCCACAGCTCCTGGTGGCCCGTCGGCGCCGGACTGCTCCTCTTCTACAGCGCCCCCGGCCGCACCCTGCTCGCCGCCGCCGGCGCCCGCCTGCTCACCGCCGGCATCCGCCCCGGCAGCCACCCCCGCGGCGGCCACGTCCACCTGCGCCTGTGGGCCGCCGAGCGCTACACCGCCATGCTCGGCACCGCCGCCCTCGCCGGCACCCCCTGGGCCACCCGCTACGCCCGCGCCCTGGGCTGCCGCGTCGGCCCCGCCGTCCAGCTGCACACCCTGCCCCCCGTCACCGGCCTCGCCCGCCTGGGCGCCCACGCCTGCGTCGAACCCGAAGCCGACCTCGCCGGCTGGTGGCTCGACGGCGACACCCTCCACGTCGGCCGCCTCGACATCGGCGACGGCGCCCGCATCGGCCACCGCGCCACCCTCATGCCCGGCGCCCGCATCGGCGCCCGCGCCGAGATCGCCCCCGGCTCCTGCGTCACCGCCACCACCGCCGTCCCGCCCGGCGGGCACTGGAGCGGCTCCCCGGCCCGCCCCGCCACCGCCCCCGGCGCCCACTGGCCCGCCGAGCGGCCCGCCCCCGGCGCCCGCACCTCCCGCGCCTGGAACCTCGCCTACGGCGCCGGCCTCGCCCTCTTCGGCCTCGTCCCCGTCCTCGCCGCGCTGCCCGCCCTGCTGATCGTCTACCCGATGATCGACACCGACACCACCCTGGCCGGCGCCCTCGTCCAACTCCTGCCCGCCACCGTCCCCCTGGCCGCCCTCACCCTCGTCTGCTACGCCGCCCTGATAGCCCTCCTGGTACGCCTGCTCTCCCGGCCGCTGCGCCCCGGCTTCCACCCCGCCACCGGCCGCGTCGCCTTCTGCGCCTGGGCCGTCAGCCGCCTCGCCGACACCGCCCGGCGCACCCTCTTCCCCTTCTACGCCAGCCTCTTCACCCCCGTGTGGCTGCGCCTGCTCGGCGCCCGCGTCGGACGCCGCGTCGAAGCCTCCACCGTGCTCGCCCTGCCCGGCCTGATGCGCGTCGACGACGGCGCCTTCCTCGCCGACGACACCCTCGTCGCCCCCTACGAACTGCGCGGCGGCTGGCTGCACCTGGGCCCCTCCCGCGTCGGGCGCCGCTCCTTCGTCGGCAACTCCGGCATCGTCGGCCCCGGCCGCCACCTGCCCGACAACTCCCTGGTCGGCGTGCTGTCCGACACCCCCGCCCACGCCCCCGAGGGCTCGTCCTGGCTGGGGCGCCCCGCCTTCGCGCTGCCCCGCGTCGCCGACACCGGCGGCGAGGACCGCACCTACGACCCGCCCCGGCGCCTGATGTGGGCGCGCGCCGGCGTCGAACTGTGCCGGCTGCTGCCGATCGTCCTCGCCGCGCTGCTCGGCGACCTCGTCCTCGCCGCCCTCCAGGAGGTGCGCGACGACTACGGGCTCGGCGCCGCCCTGGCCACCGCCGGCCTGGTGCTGGCCGGCGCCTGCGTCCTCGCCTGCGCCGTCACCACCGCCGCCAAGTGGCTGCTCGTCGGCCGCTTCCGCGTCGCCGAACACCCCCTGTGGTCCTCCTTCGTGTGGCGCAACGAGCTCTACGACACCTTCGTCGAGGAACTCGCCATGCCCTTCGGCGGCCACGCCATCACCGGCACCCCCTACCTGAACGCGTGGCTGCGCAGCCTCGGCGCCCGCATCGGCCGCGGCGTGTGGTGCGAGACCCACTGGCTGCCCGAGACCGACCTCGTCACCGTCGGGGCCGGCGCCAGCGTCAACCGCGGCACCGTCCTGCAGACCCACCTCTTCCACGACCGCGTCATGCGCCTGGGCCCCGTCCACCTGGCCGCCGGCGCCACCACCGGACCGCACTCCATCGTGCTGCTCAACTCCACCCTCGGCGCCGGCACCACCGTCGGCCCCGCCTCCCTGGTCATGCGCGGCGAGAACGTCCCCGGCGCCACCCGCTGGCTCGGCAACCCCGTCGCCGCCTGGGACGCCGACCCCGCCCCGCCCGCCGGCCGGCGCCGCCGCGGCCGGGCCACCGCCGGAGTGTGACGCGGATCACCGGGGCGGGGCGACGAGTCCGGGGCGCGGGCGCGGTCCTACCCCGTGACAGCACCGCACCGCCCCGCCGAGAGGAACCGCACATGACCGCCGCCCCCGCCGTGAAGGGCCCCGCCTCCTACTTCCCGTCGATCGAGAAGAAGTACGGCCGCCCGATCGAGGAGTGGAAGGACCTCGTCCGCGCCTGCCCGCTCACCCGGCACATGGAACTCGTCGCCTGGCTCAAGGCCGAGCACGGCCTGGGCCACGGCCACGCCAACGCCCTCGTCGCCCACACCCTCGCCGAGACGCCCGCCTGAACCGGGCACCCCGGGCCGGCCCCCGGCCCCGGCCCCGGCCCCGCCCCTGCGCCGGGGCCGGGGCCGGGGCTCACGGGCGGCGGGCCACGAAGACCAGCTCCCGGCCCGGCCGGTCGGGCGCGCCGCGGACCTCCTCCACCACGAAACCGCCCGCGGCCAGGTCCCGCTCCACCTCCGCCCGCTCCCGGAAACGGAGCGTCGAATCCGAGGTCAGCACCTGCCCGTCCGCGGCGAACACGTACGTCCACCGGAACGACACCAGCGGCCGGCGCACCCCCAGGAGCCGGACCCAGCTCTCGACCGGCCCCACCCCCGGCACCCGCGTCACCCGGCGGGACCGCCCGGGCGTCCACTCCTCCCAGGCGCGCGCGGCCGGGTCGCGGGTCTCGAAGACCAGCCGCCCGCCCGGACGCAGCGCCCCGAAAGCACCCCGCAGCGTCCCTCGCCACGCCGCCGGGTCGACGATCTGCTGGGCGACGTTCGCCGTCATCGTCACCAGGTCGACCCGCAGCGGCGGCAGGTCCCGCGCGTCACCGTGCAGCCAGCGCACCGCCGCCGCACCCGGCTTGGCGCGCGCGACCTCCAGCGACGCCGCCGCCGGATCCACGCCGACGACCTCCACCCCGCGCCCGGCCAGCAGCAGCGCGAACACCCCCGTGCCGCAGCCGACGTCCAGCACCCGGCGCGCCCCGAACTCCCGCGCCATCCCCAGGTAGGCGTCGAGATCGCCGCGGTCGGGATCGAGCGGGTCGTAGAGCGCGGCCAGCCGCGGGTGCCCGTAGGAAGCCTCCACCATGCCCCGACCCTACGAGCCCCCCTCCGACACCGAACAGGTCTACACCACTTCGCCCCAGACTGGCCGAAACCGGCCACCCCTCCCGCCGCCCCCGCCGCCCCGCCACCCCGGGGCCCACCAGTCCCGCGAGCGCCGCGCACCACTCCCGCGCGGTCCGTCGGGATCAGGCCGAAGCCCCCGGCAGCGCTTGTCCGCGGGCGAACCGGCGGCAACAGTGGAGTACCGCCGGCCGGCGACCATGTCCCACTCCTCCAACTCCCCGCGAACGAGAGGGCATTGCCATGACCGACGACGTGTACGAGCCCCCGGAGCTGATCGAGCTCGGCGACTTCGCCGACCTCACCCGCGGCTTCGACATCGGCAACCAGTCCGATGTCCACGGCTACTACCTCGCCCCCTGAGGACCCGACAGTGAACGGCCACCGGCCCACCTGGTTCGTGGTCCTGCCGGACACCGACGCCGGGGCCGCGGTGGCCGCGGTGTGGGGCACGGCTCACAGCCGTGCCCTGCACCACCCCAGCGGACGCCCCTGGATCCTCGGCCACTGGCCGCCCGACGAAGCCCTCACCGCACGGGCCGGACCGGTCGCCCTCGCCGTCCTCGGCACCTGCGACACCGACACCCGCCGACTGCTGCGCCACGCCGAACGCCTGCGCACCCCCCGCGACGCCCTCGCCCTCGGCCGCGACCTCGCCGGCAGCTTCCACCTCGTCACCACCGTGCACGGCACCGCCACCGCGCGCGGCACGCTGTCCGGACTGCGCCGCCTGCACCACGCCGAGATCCACGGCACCCCCGTCCTCGCCGACCGCGCCGACACCCTGGCCGCCGCCCTCGGCCGCACCCCCAGCACCGAACGCCTCGCCCTGCGCCTGGCCCACCCCCTGCCCCACCCCGCCGACACCCTGCCGCTGTGGCCCGGCACCACCCCCGTACCGCCCCACCACACCGCCCTGCTCACCCCCGGCCGCCCCGCCCGCACCCTCGCCCACTGGCACCCGCCCGCCGCGCGACACCCCCTCCCCGAAGCCGCCGCCGCCCTGCGCCAGGCCCTGCACCGCGCCGTCGACGCCCGCACCCGCGGCGGCGGACTCGTCGCCGCCGACCTCTCCGGCGGACTCGACTCCACCCCCCTGTGCTTCCTCGCCGCCACCGGCCCCGCCGACCTGCTCACCGTCACCATCGGCTCCCACGACCCGCACCACGAGGACGCCGCCTGGGCCGACCGGGCCGCCGCCCACCTGCCCGGCAAACGCCTCGTACTGCCCGCCCGCGACCTGCCCGCCATGTTCGCCGGCCTCGACACCCCCGGCCCCCAGGGCGACGAACCCCTCGCCTGGACCCGCACCCGGGCCCGCGACGAAGCCGTCACCCGCCTGCTCGCCGCCCACGGCGCCCGCCTGCGCCTCACCGGCGAAGGCGGCGACGAAGTCCTCCAGGCCCTGCCCGCCTGCCTGCGCACCCTCCTGCCCCGCCACCCCGCCACCGCCGCCCGCCACCTGCGCGGCCACCGCGCCCGCCTGCGCTGGAGACTCACCCCCGCCCTCCACGCCCTCGCCGACCCCCGCCCCTACCCCGCCTGGCTCGCCCGCGCCGCCGACCGCCTCACCCACCCCCACCCGCCGCCCACCACCCAACTCCTCGGCTGGGGAACCGAACCCCGCCTGCCGCCCTGGGCCACCGCACACGCCGCCGACCTCGTCCGCGACCAGCTCACCGCCCTGCACGGCGCACCGCCGCTGGCCCCCCGGCACACCCAGCACCAGACCCTGCACCTGGTCCGCCACAGCGCCTCCGCCATGCGCCAACTCACCGACGCCACCGCCCGCCTCGGCGTCCCGTACAGCACGCCCTACCTGGACGACCAGGTCCTCGACGCCTGCCTCGCCGCCGACCCCGCCACCCGCGGCACCCCCTTCGCCTACAAGCCGCTGCTCACCGCCGCCCTCGCCCCCGACGTCCCCGCCGACCTCCTGCGCCGCACCGGCAAGGGCGACTTCACCCCCGACGCCCACCACGGCCTCGCCCGCCACCGCGCCGCCCTCGCCGCCCTCACCGAGGACAGCGCCCTGGCCCGCGCCGGCCTCGTTGACCCCGACGCCCTGCGCCGCGCCTGCTTCGGCCTCCACCCCGCCGGCACCCCCTCCGCCGCCCTGGACGCCACCCTCGCCTGCGAACACTGGCTGCGCGCCCACGAGACCCGCCACCCCGCCCGAGGAGCCTGACATGCCCGCCCGGCTGCGCCCCGACGTGACCCTCACCCCGACCGACGACGGCGCCGTGCTGCTCGACGAGCGCTCCGGCCGCTACTACCAGCTCAACCGCACCGGGCTGCTCGTCCTGCGCGCCCTGCTGGAGGGACGCACCGCCGAGGAGGCCGCCGCCGGCCTCGCCGCCCGCCACCCGGTCACCGCCGACCGGGCCCGCTCCGACGTCGAGCGGCTGCACCGGAGCCTGCGCACCGCCGGGCTGGTCGCCGGATGAGCCTGCACGCCCACGCCACCGGCGCGCACCGCCCGCCCTGGCGCCGGCGGCCCGCCGCCCTCGCCGCGATCGGCGCCGCCCGGCTGATCGAGCGGCTGCCCCCGGCCCGCATCCGCCGGGTGATGCGCGCCCTGCGCCGCGGCGCCCGTCCCGCCGACCACGCCGAGGCCCTCGCCGCCCGCCGCACCGTGGTCGCCCTCAGCATGCGCTGCGCCGGCCAGGGCTGCCTCCAGCGCTCCATCGCCGCCGCCCTGCTGTGCCGCTCCCGGGGCACCTGGCCCACCTGGCGCACCGGCGTACGCACCGCCCCCTTCCGCGCCCACGCCTGGATCGAGGCCGCCGGCCGCCCCGTCGACGAACCCGCCGACCTCGCCCACTTCCACCCCCTGATCACGGTGCCCCCGCCGGCCCCCGCCCCGCCCCGCTGACCGCGGGGGCCCCGGCCTTCTCCGCCCCGCGACCGAAGCGACTTCCCGTGCGCAGGGCCGTTGCCGGCCCGGTGGGGGCGGCCTGCGCGAGAAGTCGGCGGGGCCGACTTCCTGCGCATGGGCTGGGGTCGGCGGTGCGGGGCTTGGGCCTGCGTCAGAAGTCGGCGGGGCCGACTTCTCGTGTGCAGGGTCGTTGCAGGCCCGGTGGGGAGGGGCTGCGCAGGAAGTCGATGGCGTCGACTTCTCGTGCGTGGCCCGGGGGAGTTGGTGGTGTGGGGCTTGGGCTTGTCGGGTGTGTGCGTGAGAAGTCGAGGGGGCCGACTTCTCGTGTGCAGGGGGCCGTTGCCGGCCCGGTGGGGAGGGGCTGCGCAGGAAGCCGATGGCGACGACTTCTCGTGTGTGAGCCGGGGGAGTTGGTGGTGTGGGGTTTGGGCTTGTCGGGTGTGTGCGTGAGAAGTCGGTGGGGCCGGCCTTCTGCGCATGGGCTGGGGTCGGCGGTGCGGGGCTTGTGCCTGCGTGAGAAGTCGGCGGGGTCGACTTCTCGTGCGTGGCCCGGGGGAGTTGGTGGTGTGGGGCTTGGGCTTGTCGGGTGTGTGTGAGAAGTCGAGGGGGCCGACTTCTCGTGTGCGCGGGTTCTCGGCCCGGCGGCCCTGTTGTGGGATCACCCCGGGGGGCGAGGGGGCCTGCGTGAGAAGTCGGCGCGGCTGACTTCTCGCGTGCAGGGCCGTTGCCGGCCCGGTGGGGGCGGCCTGCGTGAGAAGTCGGCGGGGCCGACTTCTCACGCATGGGCCCGGGGTGCCGCACCGGCGCACGGCGCTGGGCGGCCTGCTGGCGGCGGACTGACGGCGCGTCAGGTCGGGTGCCGGGGCCGGGGTGGACTGCCGCCCGTCGTCCTCGCGGAGCCACTCCTGCCCCCTCCTCGCGACCCGGCCCGGGCTGTCCGGCCCGGGCGCCGCGCGGTGGTGAGAGGAAAGCGAGGCGGAAGGCGAGGAGCCGGTCCGGGCGGGGCGCCCTGCCGGGGGCCGGGGCCGCCGTCGGCACGATCGGGAAGGCGGCGGCCCCGGCCCCGGTACGGGTTCCGTACGGGCGGGGCATCGACCGCGGATGCCCGTACGGCTGCGGTCGGCACCCATTCCACGACTTCAACAGCACTTGAAGTCAAGCCCGGCCGGGGCGGGGCCCCGCCGGAGGGCGGCACCGCGGCGCCGGGTAGCCTCGCTCCCGGCGGGGGGCTACGGGGGGACGGACACGGACAAAGGGGCGGGCGGATGACCGAGCAGCACAGCTACTGGCGGGCGTCGGACGGGTCGGCGGTCAGCGCCGCCCAGGCGCACATCGTGTGGACCCGGGCGGCCTACCCCGCCCTGGTGGAGGTGGCGCGCCGCTACCACGCGGTGATCAGCTACGCGGACCTCGCCGAGGCGGTGCAGCAGGCCTCCGGGGTGCGCACCCGGGTCAACCAGCGGCACTGGATCGGCAAGGTGCTGTCCCTGGTGATACGAGAGGCGCACCGGCGCGGGGACCCGCCGCTGACGGCCCTGGTGGTGCACGCCACCGACGGCAAGGTCGGCCCCGGCTACCAGGAGGTGCTGGCGGTGGCCGGACAGCCGCCGGTGGCCGCGGAGATGGACCGCGAGCAGCACGCCGCCGCCGCCCGCCTGGCCTGCTACCGGCACTTCGGCGCCGACCTGCCCGCCGACGGCGGCACGCCCGCCCTGGCCCCGCGCCTGCGCGCCTCGGTGGAGCGCAAGGCCGCCGCCACCGCCCCGCCGCGCCCGCCGGCGATCTGCCCGACCTGCTTCCTCCAGCTGCCCGCCACCCGGGTGTGCGACTCCTGCGGCGCGACCGTCGCGCCCTGAGCCGCGGCGCCCGGTACGGGCACCCCGGCACCGAGCCCCGCGCCCCGCGCCGGGGCGGCGTCACACGGCGGCGGGCAGCCGCCCGGGCATCTGCCAGCCCTCGGCGAGGCGGGAGGGCGCCAGGCGCCGCCCGTCGCCGAAGAACTCGCAGAACTTCATGATCAGCGGGTCCCAGCCGACCGGGTCCACGTAGTGGTCGCTGCCCGGCACCAGCAGGCCCTCCTCGACGTGGGCGCGCACCACCGTCACCTCGAAGGCGGTGCGCCCGCCGCCCGCCAGCGCCGTCGCCGACTCCACCCGGCACTCCAGCTGCACCGGGCACTCCGCGGCGCGCGGCGCCGCCACCAGCTCGCCGGGCAGCTCGGTCAGCCCGGCGGCGGCGAACTTGCGCCGCTCGTGGCGGTAGCCCTGCTTCAGCCGGTACTCGGCGATCCGCGGCCTGGCGGTCAGCAGCGCGAGGGCGTCCACCGCTTCCACCTGCGCCGAGGAGGGCAGGTTGAGCACGCACTCGCCCTCGCGCCGCAGGTTCTCGGCGGTCTGCGAGCTGTCGCCCAGGCCCAGCACGCACGACTGCCCCAGCCACCACGCCGAGGACATCGGCATGAGGTTGGAGCTGCCGTCCTCGTTGCGGGAGCCGATCAGCACCACCGGGGTGCCGAAGTACAGGACCTTGAGATCGATGACCTTGTGCACGGGAACTGCCGTCCTCGGGATGGGAACCATTTCCGGCCACCGACTCTGCCCCGGCCCGCCCGGGGGCGCTGGCGGTGATCGGACATCGCGTTCCCGGCCCCCCGGGGACGGCCGCCTCCCGGGCGCGGCCCCCCGGCCCCCGGCCCCCGGCCGCGCGGGCCGGTCGGGGGCCGAGGGGCCGCTGGAAGCCGCCGTCAGCCCACCGGCCCCCGGGCGGAGACCAGCCGGGCCCGGCCGTCGCGCAGCCGGTAGGACAGGCCCACCACGGCCACCTTCCCCTCGGCGATCCGCGCCGCCAGCGCCTGCGAACGCTCCACCAGCAGGTCCACGGTCTGGCGGATGTGCTCGTCCACGATCTCGTCGCGGTCCTCGATGCCCGCCGCCTTGGCGGACAGCACGCTCGGCGTCACCCGCTCCACCACGTCCCGGACGAACCCGCCCGGCAGCTGCCCCTGCTCCAGGGAGTCCAGCGCCGCTGCCACCGCACCGCAGGAGTCGTGCCCCAGCACCACCACCAGCGGGCAGTCCAGCACGCTCACGCCGTACTCGATGCTGCCCAGCGCCTCCGCGCCGGTGACGTGCCCGGCGGTGCGCACCACGAACAGGTCGCCCAGGCCCCGGTCGAAGATGATCTCGGCGGCCAGCCGGGAGTCCGAACAGCCGAACAGCACCGCGAAGGGCCGCTGCGCCGGGGCGAGCGCCGCGCGGCGCCCGGCGTCCTGGTTGGGGTGCTCCGGGCTGCCCGCCACGAACCGGGCGTTGCCCTGCATCATCACCCGCAGCGCCTGGGCGGGGTCGGTCAGGAAGTCGTCGGTCGGGCCGTCGAGGGGGCCGGGCTCGGGACTGGGTATCGGTGTGGGGATCATGCCAGCACCCTAGATCGCCGCAGGTGGCGCCCGCAGCCGGGGGTCAAGGGCCGGACGGCCCCATCCGGTGGACGGGACGCCCCGCGCGCCCCCGCACACCACCGCCCCCCGTCGGCCCGCGCCCCCCCGCTACCCGGCCGGGCGCAGGGCGAGCACGGTGACGTCGTCCCGGCTGCGCCCGCCGCCCCAGCGCCGGGCCCGCCGGTCGAGGGCCTCGGGCAGCGCCTCGGCGGGCACGGCGGCGAGGTCGGCCAGGCCCCGCTCGACGGGGTAGAACGCGCCGGAGGCGTCCTGGGCCTCGGTGATGCCGTCGGTGAGCAGCACCAGCACGCCGTCCCCGGGCAGTGCGAAGCGCCGCACCGGGCGCGGCCCGCCACCGCCCAGGGCCGCGAGCCCGAGCGGCAGGCCGGCCTCCAGGGCGACGGCCTCCACCCGTCCGTCCGGGTGCAGCAGGTAGGGGGAGAGGTGGCCGCAGTTGACGGCCCGCACCTCGACGGGCCCGGCGTCCCCGGCGGGGCGGCGGACGCCCAGCACGGTGGCGGTGACGAACCGTTCCTGCTCGCCGCTCTGCGCCGCGTAGGCGTTGTGCCGCTCCACCGCCGCCTCCAGGGCGTCGGCCACCGCCGACAGCCGCTCCTCGCGGAAGGCCGCCTCCCGGAAGGCGCTCAGCACCGCGAAGCCCGTCCCGATCGCGGGCAGGCCCTTGCCCTGGACGTCCCCGACCAGCACCCGGGTGCCGTGCGGGGTGTCCGCGACGTCGTACAGGTCGCCGCCGACCATCGCGTCCTGCTCCACCGGCCGGTACAGCCCGTCCAGGCGCACGTGGGCGGTGGCGACGGGCAGCGGGCGCAGCAGCTGGCGCTGCAGGGCGACGGCGCTGTGCCGCAACCGCGACAGCTGCCGCTCGCGCCGCACCCGCCGTGCGCACAGCCCGATCACCGCGGCCTGCGCGGCGACCACCACCAGCAGGGTGCCCAGGCGGGCCGACAGGTCGCCCGGCGGGAACAGCACCGAGTGGACCACGATCACGACGGTCACCCACACCGAGGCGGCCACCGTCTGGGCGACGGTCCCCAGGCCCGCCAGCAGCGCCGGCAGCAGCACCAGCTGCAGGACCAGCCGGGAGCCGGCGCCGGTGGCCGCCTGGACGAGCAGCACGGCGGCGGTCACGGCCGGCACGGCCAGCGCCACCGTCCCGTTGCGGGGCGCACGCGGGGAGTCGGACCGCTGCTCCTCGCCGTCCAAAGCCCGTCGCCCTCTCCGCCGTCCGGCCGTCCC
Organism: Kitasatospora sp. NPDC018619; assembly: GCF_044391605.1. NCBI lineage: Bacteria > Bacillati > Actinomycetota > Actinomycetes > Kitasatosporales > Streptomycetaceae > Kitasatospora > Kitasatospora sp. NPDC018619. The sequence goes on along the minus strand of NZ_JBISAI010000012.1, from coordinate 179,730 downwards.
TCCAGGGTGGGCGGCGCCGCGGGGCGGACGCGAGCGGGCTGCGCCGGGCGGGGGAGGCGGGGCCGGACGGCGGGGGCGCGGGGGCGCGGGGAGCCGGGTGTCGGCCACCGTGGGTACGGTGGCCGGTGTGGCGCCCACACCTTCCCCCTCCTCCCCCTCGCTCGACGACCTCGTACGGCTGCGCCGGGCCCGGGACCGGATGGACCGCGAGTACGAGCAGCCGCTGGACGTGCCGGCGCTGGCCCGCACCGCCCTGATGTCCGCCGGGCACTTCTCGCGCAGCTTCCGCGCCGCCTACGGCGAGACCCCGTACACCTACCTCATGACCCGCCGGATCGAGCGGGCCAAGGCGCTGCTGCGGCGCGGGGACCTGAGCGTGACGGAGGTGTGCATGGCGGTGGGCTGCACCTCGCTGGGCTCCTTCAGCACCCGCTTCACCGAGCTGGTCGGGGAGAGCCCCAGCGCCTACCGGGCCCGCGACCACGGGCAGGGCGCGGCGATCCCGGCGTGCGTCGCCAGGATCCGCACCCGCCCGGTGCGCCGCCCGCAGGCCCGGGACGGCGGGGCCCGGGACGGCGGGGCCCGGGACGGCGGGGTCCAGGACGGCGGCCCCGGCGCCGCTCCCGTAGCGTGACGGCCATGAGCATCGAACTCGCGCAGTGCTTCATCGCCGTCGACGACCACGACCGGGCCCTGGCCTTCTACCGGGACGTCCTCGGCTTCGAGGTGCGCAACGACGTCGGCTTCGAGGGCATGCGCTGGGTCACCGTCGGTTCCCCCGACCAGCCCGGCGTGGAGATCGTCCTGGAGCCCCCGCTGGCCGACCCGCACGCCTCCGAGAGCGACCGCCGGGCCGCCGCCGAGCTCCTGGCCAAGGGCCTGCTGCGCGGCGTCATCTTCCGCACCGACGACTGCGACGCCACCTTCGAGCGCATCCGCGCGGCCGGCGCCGAGGTCCTCCAGGAGCCGATGGACCAGCCGTACGGGGTGCGCGACTGCGCCTTCCGCGACCCGTCCGGCAACATGCTGCGCTTCAACCAGCCGCGCCCCCGGTAGCCGCCGGCCGCCGTGCGCCGCGGACGGGCAGCGGGCCGCGGGGGAGGGCGGTGTCCGTGTCCCCGGCCCGGGCGGACCGCCAGGGCGCTGCCCGGGGGCGTGGCCGTTCGACCCGCAGCGGGTGCAGGCGGCGCAGAAAAGCCGCCCGCGGCGGCGGGTTCGCCGACCGGCGCGACCCGGCCGCGGCCGGAGCGTCCGAGGCGGAACCGGCCGGAGGAACCGAAGGCGAAGCCCCCGGCGGCGGGCCCGCCGACGAGCAGCCGGTCGGCGTTCCGGCCGGCGCCGCCGGGCGGCGGTGGCGTGGCGGCCGTGGACCGGGGAAGCGCAGCGCAGGCCAGGGGAGGCCTCGGCCCCGCCGGGCAGCCGGCCCGGGCGGGCCGGCCGACCAGGGCGAGACCGTGCCGTTCGACGCCGCGGCGCCTGCGGCCGGCCGCCGCGGCGCGCGGGGCGTTCGCGCAGGCGGAAGGCCCCCGCGGTGCCCCGGTGCGGCACCATGGTGCGATGGACAGCACTCGACAGACAGTCAGTTCCGCCTCGCCCCTGGAGAAGCGGATCGGTTTCTCCCGGGCCGTGCGCAAGGGGAACCACGTCGCGGTCGCGGGCACCGCCCCGATCGGCGAGGACGGCACGACGGTCGGCCAGGGCGACGTCCACGCCCAGACCCTCCGCTGCCTGGACATCGCCGAGGCCGCCCTGCAGGAGGCCGGCGCCACCCTCGCCGACGTCGTGCGCACCCGCGTCATGCTCACCGACATGAGCCAGTGGCGGGAGGCCGCGCGCGCCCACGGCGAGCGCTTCGCGCAGATCCGCCCGGCCGCCACCTTCGTGGAGGTGACCCGCTTCATCGACGAGCGGTGGCTGGTGGAGGTGGAGGTGGACGCGGTGATCGGCTGACCGGCGCCGGACCGGGCGGGCGCCCTTGACCTCAAGGCGGCTTGAGGTCCTACGGTCGGTCGCGTCCTGACGAACCGCCGAAGGAGCACCGGACGTGACCATCAAGACCTACGACCCGCAGATCATCGCCGCCCAGCCCATCGGGGCCTGGACCGGCGAGGTCTACCGCCGCCTGGTGGTGGAGGGCCTGCGCGTGCAGCTGGCCGTCGAAGGCCTCACCCAGCCGCACTGGTGGACGCTCAACCACGCGGCCGGCCGCCCCGGCGGGTGGACCCGCGCCACGCTGACCGAGCGGCTCGCCCCCTACGACGACCAGGGCACCGACTTCGACGCCGTCTTCGACGACCTGGCCGCCCGCGGCTGGCTGACCGAGGACGCCGACGGGGCCCTCGCCCTGACCGAGGACGGCGAGGCCGGGCGCCTGCGCGCCCGCGAGCGCAACCTGGAGGTCAGCGAACGCGCCCACCAGGGCATCGGCACCGACGAGTTCGTGACCACGGTCAACGTGCTGCGCCGCATGGTGGCGAACCTCGGCGGCAACGGCAACCTCCCCGACTGACGGCCCCCGCGCGCACCGCGCCGGCCGCTCGACGGGCCGGGGCCGCCCGGGTGTGGAACGGTGGAAGCCCGGGGACGCCCCCGCCGGGGCGTCCCGCTCGCACGAGGGAGAGGAGAGGCCATGTCGTCCAAGCGCCGCCGCAAGAAGAAGGCCAGGGCCAGGCGCGGGGCCAACCACGGCCGCCGCCCCCAGTGCTGAGCCGCGGCTGACCGGGGGAGGGCGCCCGGACGGCCCCGGCCCCCGCCGCCCTCCCCGCACCGCCCCGCACTTCCCCGTCTGCTCCTCAGGCCCGCCCGCGCCCCAGGAACCCGCCGCGCGCCACCTTGTGGTACTGGCAGTAACCGACCCGGTCCGCACCGAAGTCCACCTCCAGGACCACGCGCCGCCCGTCCGCGCGGGCCTCCCGCCGCAGCAGCGCCGCGTCCGCGTCCGCCGGGGTCCGCTCGCACCCGGAGAGCGGGCCGGGGTAGGGGCCCGCCGGGACGGGGCCCCGGGGCCGGAACCCGGGGCAGTCCCAGATCAGCCGTGCGCCGGGGCCGGACAGGCACGGGGAGTCCATCCGCCGGCCGTGGGCGTCGACGCCGCCGCCGCGGTACCAGCGCAGCGCGTGCTCCAGGCTCCCGTGCGGGTCCGGCCCCCGGCCGTGGGCCCGCCACCGCGCCACGCCCGCCGCGTCGATCCGCCGCAGGGCCCCCAGGACGTCCCCCGGACGACGAAGTGGGCGCGGGCGTGGATCCGGCAGACCAGCAGCGTGCCCCGGGGGTGGTCCGGGCCTTGGGAGGACGGGCGGACGCACTGGTCGAGCACCTGGGTCAGCAGGTGCTCGACCCCCTCCACCGCCCCCAGCGCCGCCACCAGTGCCCGGATCCGCTCGCGCTCCGCCGCCCGGGCCGCCCGCGCCGCCGGGGAGCCGACCAGCGCGCGCTTGCGCCGCTCGGTGGGCCAGGAGCCCGCCCGGAGGCCCCGCGCGCCGTCGGCCACCCGGCCCACCGCCAGGACGGCGAGGGACAGCAGGCTCACGGCCACGTCCTTCAGCAGCTTCTCCACCGGCAGGGGTCCTGTCGCATCGCACGCCTCCGCCCCGCACCCTGGCCCGCCCGCGGCCCGCACCGCAATCCGCTCCCGCGCCCAACTCCCTTCCGTGCCCGCACGGTTGCCGGGCGCATCCACCGCGGGCGCAGCATGGCCGCGCTGCGTCCGCCGTGCTGCGCCCGGCCACGCTGCGTCCGCCGTGCTGCGCCCGGCCACGCTGCGTCCGCCGTGCTGCGCCCGGCCACGCCGCGCCCGCCTCGGGGGACCGCCGCCCGGCTACGCCCGGTCGCAGGACAGGTCGGCCTGCGGCAGCCGTCCGCCGGCCAGGTAGGCGTTGACCGCGTCGTCCACGCACGCGTTGCCGTACGTCCCGTACAGCCCGTGCTGGTCGGCGCCGTGCAGGGTCAGCAGCCGCGAGGAGGGCAGCAGCCCGTGCAGCGCGACGCTGTCCCGGTAGGGGGTGCGCGGGTCCCCGGTGGCGGCGACGATCAGCGCCCGGGCGTCGCGGCGCACCTCGGTGGGCGCCTCGCGCGGGGCGTCCAGGAAGGCGCACGGGGTGATGTTGTCGACCAGCGGGCCGGACAGCGGGTACCGGGCGCGGTCGCGTTCGATCAGCCGCCAGTACTCCTCCGGGTCGCGCGGCGCCGTTCCGTCCGCGCACAGGATGGCCTGGGAGATGCTGCCGACCGGCGAGCCCTGCGGGGTGAACAGGAAGCGCAGCAGGGCGGTGGTGTCGGCCGAGGGGGTGACCGGCCGGCCCGCCGCGGCCTCGGCGAGCAGCACCATCAGCTCGGCCAGGGCCGCCCGTTCGGCGTCGGAGTCGCCCGCGAGGTTCCCGAACAGCATCAGCGGCACCCGGGTGTCGTCGAGCTCGAAGGCGTCCGCGCCGGAGCCGAGGACGAGCGGGTGCACCGCGGACGCCGCGATCGTCCGCAGCACCCCGGCGACCACCTCCTCGCGGGTGCTGCCCAGCCCGTACGTGCCGTGGCGCCGCGCGGCCCACTCCGCCCAGTCGGCGAACACCCGCTCGTTGTCCGCCACCATGTTGGGCAGCAGCGCCGGCCCGGCGTGGGCCGGGGCCAGCGCGCCGTCCAGCACCACCCGGTCGGCGCGGCCGGGGAACATCTGGGTGTACACCGTGCCGAGGTAGGTGCCGTACGACAGTCCGAGGTAGGAGATCCGCCGCTCGCCCAGTGCGCCGCGCACCACGTCCATGTCCCGGGCCGCGTCGCGGGTGCTGGTGTACGGCAGCACGTCCCCGGCGGCCGAGCGGCACCGGTTCGCCAGGTCCCGCTGGAAGGCGACCTGGCGTTCGAAGGAGGCCCGGCCGACGCCGGAGGAGGTGAGGTCGTAGCCGATCGGCCAGTGGCAGTCCAGGGGGGTGCTGCGGCCGGCGAACCGCGGGTCCAGGCCGACGATGTCGAAGCGGGCGGCGGTGTCCTTCAGCGCGGCGTGCACCCGCGGCGGCGCGCCGAGCGTCGCGCTGCCGGGCCCGCCGTCGTTCAGCAGCAGCGTGCCGATCCGGTGGCGGGTGTCGGTGGCCTTGATGCGGGAGAGCGCCAGCGTGATCGTGCGCCCGCCGGGGGCGCCGTAGTCGAGCGGCACGGTGACCTCCGCGCAGCGGGCGCCGGCCCGTTCCAGCGCGGCGCCGTCCTGGTCGTCCGGGCCCTGGACGCAGCTGTGCCAGGCGGGGCGCTGCTGGTAGTAGCGGTCGAGGCCCCGGGCGGGGGCCTGGGCGTGCGCCGGTGCGGTGGCGGCGGCCGCGGTCAGGCCGGCCGTGAGGGCGAGGGCGGCCGCGGCGGCGCGGCGGCGGAGAGCGGTCATGTCGTCTCCTCGGTGTCGGTAGGGCCCGGCGGGGCCCGGACGGGCCCGGAGGGCGTGCGGGCCAGGCTATGTGACACGGCGTCAGGAAGGGCCGGTTCCGCCCGGTCCGGAGGGGGAGCGCCCTGCGCTCAGGGGGCACCCCGGGACGCCGCACCGCCGAGCATGACGCGGGCGACCAGTTCGCGGCGGCTGGCCACGCCGGTCTTGGCGAACACCGACTTCAGGTGGTCCTGGACGGTGTACGGCCTCATCGCCAGCAGCCGTGCGACGTCGCGGGTGTCGCAGCCGCGCACCAGCAGCAGGGCCACCTCCTGCTCGCGCCGGGTCAGGCCGTAGGCGCACAGGTGGAGCGGCATCGCGTCGGCGGGCGTCGCCGGGGCCGCCACCACCGCCACCTGGCCCTCGGGGCCGCCCTTGAGGGCCGAGCCGTGCAGGACGTACCAGCGGCCGTCGCGGTCCTGCACCCGGATCTTCGACTGGGGCACCGGCAGGCCGCAGGCCGCCCGGCGGGCCTGCTCGGCGGCCATCGCGAAGGCCGTCGGCACGCCCAGGGAGGTCCGGCTCGGATCGGCCAGGCGGCCGAGCAGGTCCTCCGCCGGGCCGGACAGCGCGAACGGGCGGTTCGAGGGGCCGAGGACCACGACCGCCGGCCCGCCGTCCGCCTCCCCCTCGCGCTGCCCGGCCGGCGACGGGACGTGGCAGGCCCGCAGGGCGTTGCCCAGGTGGCGCGCGGCGAGGCCGGCGAGTTCGCGCTGCCGGGCCAGGTACGGCCCCCGGTCGGCGGCCCGCATGAACGCGGCGCAGCCCCACATGCCGCCGTGCGCGTCGAAGACGGCGCGCAGTTCGTCGCCGAAACCGGCCGGGCCGATCTGCTCCCGGAACCGCGCGCTGTCCGCCGGCCGTCCGCCGGTCGCCCGGCTGAGGGTCTCCGCCCGCACGCCGCTGCGGCGGATCCCGGGGAACGTCGCGACGTCGTCCGCCCACACCTCCAGGCGTACGGCGTTCTCGAACCCGTCCAGGCTGAGGTCGTCGCTCAGCACCGAGGTCACCAGACCGCTCGCCGGGTCCGCCGAGTGCCAGCAGACCGCGTCGTACTCCAGGACGCCGCGCAGGAGTTCGTCCGCCCCGCGGAACACCTCCTCGGCCGTCAGGCCCGCCGCGGCGAGCTCCCGGAGCCCCTCGATCGCCCGTCGCGCCGCCGCCCCGCGTGCCCCGCGTAAACCCATGGCCGAAAGCTAGCACGCACACCGACCACCGGCCCACGCGCCGGCCGCCGGGGCCCCGCCCCCTCCCAGGCCGCTGGGATGGAAACCGCGCCGGGTCACAGCCGAGGATCCCGGTAGTCGGTTCGAGACCGTACCCCTACCGGAGGGATCCCTTCGTGACCACTCGGCCCCCGACCATCCGCAACCGTCGGCGCTCCGCGCTGACCACCGGCCTCGCCGCCGCGGTCCTGACGGTCACCGGCCTCGGGCTCGGCGCCGTGCCCGCGCACGCCGTGCCGCCGCCCGCCGCCACCTGCAACCCGGACGTCCAGAAGATCTGGGACGACATCACCTCGGCCACCGTCACCCCGGTGGTCACCGAGTACCAGTCCTTCAACGTCGCGCCCGGGACGACGGGGCAGCAGACCCGGAAGCTCACCGAGCTGACCTCCATCACCACCAGCATCAACAACAGCTTCGAGTTCAACTCCGGCTACAAGTCCACCCTGGCGGAGGTCGGCGTCAAGGTCGGCTTCCACGTCGCCACCGACCGGGCCAGCACCCGGACCACCGAGCTCACCAGGGTCATCAACCTCAACGCGCCCGGCCACTACGGGATCTACCGCGGCGCCCTGCGGGTCGACGGCGAGTGGTCGCGCTACCTGTGCGCCCGCTCGGGCCCGGGCACGGGCTACTGGGTCAACGCCAGCCAGACCGGCACGGGCCGCTACACCACCTTCGGCGACATCGACGAGGGCACCGTCGAGTGCACGGTCGCGATGCCCGCCGGAACCGTGCGGTGGGCCGCCCAGCAGAAGCTCTGCACCAGCTGACCCAGCCCTGCCCGCCCGATCACGACCAGGAGGGGAACCACCATGGCCAGGACCAAGCACAGGAGCAGGTTCGCCCGGCGCGCCGGCGCCGTACTCGGCGCCGTCGCCGCCTTCGGCACGGTGCTGACCGTCGCCGCGCCCACCGCGTCCGCGGCGGACCCGATGGACGGCTACAGCTGCGAGGGCGGCGGGTACCGCATCCGCACGCCGTACAACATGGTGTGGGACGTGTCGAAGAGCCGGGACGACCACGGCTCGATCGTCCAGTACGAGTGGAAGAGCACCGACAACGCCAACCAGCAGTTCCAGGTCTGTTCCCAGGACGACCCCCGGAACCCCGGGGCCAGGTTCTACAAGTTCAAGGACCACATGCGCTGGTGGTGCGTGGCCATGGACCAGGGGCACATCGAAGACGGCACCTGGCTGATCACGGAGGAGTGCAACTGGGAGCCGCGCGAGGTGTTCTGGGGCAGGAGCATCCCGGGCACCAACCTGGTCGCGTTCCAGGCGCAGAACAGCCAGAGCTGGCTGGTCCTCCAGAGCGACCAGCGCGCCGGCCACGTCGTGCAGGCGAAGTTCCAGGCCGACCTGTTCGCGCTCGAAAAGGTCTGGTAGCCGCGGCTCCCCGCCGGGCGGGGGCGGCGCCGCCCGCACCCCCGACACCGCCCCCGCCCGGCCCTCGACGCACGGCACCCAGGCACCCCCGCCCCGGCGGCCCAGGACACGACCTAGGACCGCGGACCGTTACGCCGCCCGCGGCCCGCCGCCTACCCTCCCTGCCGTGGACACGGATACGACAGGCATCCTCGACGAGGCACTCCTGCGGCTGCACGCCTGCGGGCCCGAGCGGCTCGGGCGGCTCACCAACCACGCGCCGATGGCCGTCGAGGCCCTCGCCGCCCACGGGCAGGCCCGCGTGGTGCACCGCTGGCTCGACGGGTACGCGCGCAAGCTGGAGGACTTCCCGCCCCGCGTCGCACCCGTCACGGCCGCCGCCTGGCCCGCCGCACTGGGGGATCCGGCCCGGGCGGCGGACTGGATCGACCACTTCGGGCGCGAACTCGCCGAGCACCCCTGGCGCGAGGTGCTCGCCCGGTGGTGGCCCCGGCTGCTGCCCGGCCTGTACGGCGGCTCCACGCACCCGGTGATCCGGGTCGGCCACGCCGTGCGCACGCTCCTCGCCGCGCAGGCCACCGGCCCCCGGCTGGCCGAACTCGCCCACGGCCTCGGCTACTGGGCCGCCCGCCACCGCCCCCTCGCCGCCCCCGCCCGCCTGCCCGGCGCCGACGGCGCGGCCGCCGCCCTCGACGCGGTGCCGCTCCTCGCCCCGCGGGAGGGCGGCTTCCCCGACCGGCTCGGCCGCGTCAGCGCCCTGCCGGTGTGGCCCGCCGCCGCGGTGACGGACCCGCAGGAGGCGCGGGCCCGGCTCGCGGAACTCGTACGGGCGGCGACCCACCGCTACGCCACCCACGGCCACGGCGAGGAGACGATGCTCGTCCACGCCGCCACCGCCCCCAACGCCGTGCTGCGCGTGCTGCCCGCGCTGCCGCCCGCGCTGTGGCCGGCGAGCCTCGCGGCGGCCTGGACGGCCTCGGCGGCGGTGACGGCGATGTACGCGCCCGCCGCGCCGGCCGCCTACGTGCCGCCGCCCGGCGCCCTCACCGGGCAGGAGGTGTTCGAGCGGGCGGCGGCGCACGGGGACGAGCACGTCATCAAGCTGGCGGACACCGCCCTGGACGTCGGCGACGCCCCGGCCCTGGCGTCGGCCCTGCGCGCGGTGGAGCTCAGCGCCCGCCCGGCGTGAGGCGCGCGGCGTGAGGAGCGCGGTGGAAACCGGCGTTCGGCCGTCGTCGGAAACCGGGGGCCCGGACGTGTACCCCAGGGGCGCCAACCATCCGACCGCGCATGCCTGCTGGCCGCGCATGCCCCCTGACCGCCGACCCCGCCCCGCCGAACGGCCCCCCGCCGGGTGCTGGGGGAGCCGTGCACCTCACCGCCTCCACACCGTCTCCACCGTGTAAGGAGTCCTGGCCATGCGGAAGTTCCTCATCGATCTGGTCGAGCGCACCGTCGCCACGTACGCCGCGGCGTTCCTCGGCCTGCTGCTGGCCGACAAGTTCGACCTGACGTCGGTCGGCGCGCTCAAGGCGGCGGCGGTCGCGGCGCTGCCCGCCGCCCTGAGCGTGCTCAAGGGCGCGGTGGCCACCCGCGTCGGCGACCCGGCCTCCGCCGCCCTGCTGGCCCGCCCCCGCGAGTAGCCGGGGGCCGGGGAGAGCCGTGGGGGGGGGGGGGGGGGGGGGCGGGCGGCCCCCCCCCCCCCGCCCCGGGGGCCGCCCCCCCCGGGGGCCCCCCCCCCCGGGGGGGGGGGGGGGCGGGGGCGCGGGGGGGGGGGGGGGGGCCCCCCCCCCCCCCCCCCCCCACGGTGTGCCGTCCGGTCAGCCCCGGGCCGGGAACTCGCCCCGCCGGATGGCGGTAAGGAAGGCGTCCCAGGCGGGGGAGGAGAAGGCGAGGCGGGGGCCGTGGGGGTCCTTGGAGTCACGGACGGGGACGAGACCGGGAAATCCGGGGGCCACCTCGACGCAGTTGCCGCCGTTCGTGCCGCTGTAGCTGCTCTTGCGCCAGGTGGTCGCGTCGAGCTCGTTCCGCATCATCTTTGAACCCCTTCAGCGCCTCGGCGATCAGCGCGAGCGAGTCGCCCACCGTGAGCGCCTCGCCACGCAGGCGATCATAGCGCCGCCGGTGCCCGGCGACGACGGTCGGTTCGTCGCACGAGTTGCCCCTGTCGAGGTTCTCCGAGTACACCGAGTGCACGCCGTCCGGCATGTCCAGGATGACCATCGAGGTGTTGATGATCGTCCTGCGGGCCGTGAACGGCACCACCTGGATGACGATGTTCTCGTGTCGGGCGAGGTCCAGCAGGTGCTGCATCTGCCGCGCCATCACCTGGGGCCCGCCGACCACCGAGCGGATGGCGCTCTCGTCCAGGAGGACCACCAGCTGCGGCCCGTCCTCGGCGAGGAAGCGCTGCTGGCGGGCGAGCCGCGCCGCCACGCGTTCCCCGATCACCCCGGGGCGCTCGCCGGTCCCGCCGGCCTCGAACATCGCCCGGGCGTAATCACGGCACTGGATCAGCCCGAACATGTAGTCGGTCTGGTACACGAGCGCCCCGACGGCCTCGGCCTCCGAGTCGGCGTGGCTCTGGAACCAGTCCGGATGCTCGACCGACGCCCTCCAGTCGACCCGCTCCCACAGCCGCACCAGCAGGCCGTTCATGCCGAGCAGTTCGTCGGCTCGCTCGACGGTGCCCCGGTGCATCGAACGCTTGCCGCTCTCGTACCGGGTGATCACCACCCGGTGGCAGTACAGCAGCTTGCCCAGCTCCTCCTGGGTGTAGCCGGCCTGTTCACGGCCGAAGCGGAGTGCTTCGCCGAACACCACCGCCGGACTCGATGTGAGGCCGTTCTCCAAGCGCCGATGGGCCATCCGAACCTCTCAGGTACTGCGGGCTGCGCAACTCCGTTCCGATGCGTCACCGTAGTCCCCGACACCCGGCCGCTGATACCGGAATGCGATCTTTTGCTTGCACAGCGTCAGCGCGCGCCCCCCGTGTGCGCCCCCCGACAGCGGGCTGTCGGTGGGATGTGAGCGGCCCACGGGACAGTGGGGGCTCCGGAACCACCCGAACTCCAGGAGCCACCATGCCCTCCGCACCCCAGACCCCGCCGTGGGACGTCCACCGGCTGCCCCGCGCCGAGGGGCGGCGCTTCCTGGTCACCGGCGGCAACGCGGGCATCGGGTACTTCGTCGCCGAGCAGCTCGCCGCCACCGGCGCCACGGTCGTGCTCGGCAGCCGCGACCGGGCGAAGGCAGAGGCCGCGATCGCCTCCATCCGCTCCCTCGTCCCCGGCGCCGACGTGCGGCACGTCCCCCTGGACCTGGCCGACCCCGCCTCGCCCCGGGCCTGCGCGGACGCCCTCGGCCCGGACCGGCTCGACGCCGTCGTCCTCAACGCCGGGATCGCGCTCGACCACCCGCCGCGCCGGGAGACCGTCAACGGGCACGAGCTGATGTTCGCCACCAACCACCTGGGCCACTTCGCGCTCACCCACCACCTGGCCCCGCTGCTCGCCGCCACCCCCGGGAGCCGGGTCGTCACCACCGGCAGCTTCGCCGCCAAGTCCGAACGCCTGGACCTCGACGACCTCCAGAGCACCCGCGACTACCGGCCCAAGCGCACCTACGCGCGCTCCAAGCTCGCCCAGATGCTCTTCGCCCTCGAACTCGACCGCCGCCTGCGCGCCGCCGGCAGCACGACGCTGAGCGTCCTCGTCCACCCCGGCGGCGCGCTCGACTCCCTGACCCCCTCGCGCCCGCCCGTCCACGTCCGCACCACCGGCGAGCGGCTGCGCCACCTGCCGCTCGGCCTCGTCGTGCAGGGCAAGGACGCCGCCGCGTGGCCCGCCGTGCGGGCCGTGCTCGACCCGGGGGTGCGCGGCGGCCGGATGTGGAGCCCGCGCGCCTTCGGACTGCGCGGCGCCCCGCGGGTCGAACCGCTCTGGGACCACCTCGCCGACACCGCCACCGCCGCGCGCCTGTGGCAGGCCAGCTGCGAACTGACGGGCGTGGAGGTGGAGTTCGCCCGCTGAGCGACCCCGGCCGCACCGGCAGAACGCAGAGAGACCGCTCGGGCCACCGGGGCCGGGCGGTCTCTGCTGTTCGGACGGACCCATGCGCCAACACGGCCCGCTGCCGATGTTCCCGAGTTGTTGGAGTGAACAGCGCCCCCGGGTTCCGGACCCGCGGGTCCGGGTGAACGCCGCTGTCAATCGTCACACCCGGCCAGGACGGCTCACAAGGGCGCGCTGCACAAAGGCGCACCAAAATCCGGTTTCGATTCGCTGAACTGCGCTTTTCTGGTAGGACGTTCGCAAGATTTCAGGAAGGGACCGGGACTGTCGCGCATCAATCCGCGCGATGTTCGCCGAACCGATTGGGATTCACCCATACGCCTGACAGAGTGTGATGCCACCGGACACACAGTGCGACGCCAACCGCACAAGTGCCCGGCCGTTGGAGCGAACAGTGATACGGAGGACTCCTCGATGGCGAGGAACCGGAACAAGCGTGCCCACACCCCTACCCACTGCGCGGCGGCGCAACCCGCCCCGCCGCGTCCGCACCCGTACCGGCCGCCCGCGGCCGCCGGGCCCGGCGCAACCGGCGACTTCGGGGCCTTCGGGGCCTTCGGGGCCTCGGGCGGAGCGGTCGTGGTCGTCGTCGTGGTCGTGGCCGTCCTGACGGTCGCGCTGGCCGCGGCCCTGGTGGCGGCGGGCATGCCGGCCCGGACCGCGCTCGAACTGGCCGCGGGAGGCTGCCTGTTGGCCGCACGACTCCGACGGGGGCGGGCCTAGGAAGAACGCCTGCCTGCGATGGGACGCCGAGAGAACCCGATCGAGGCGACCGAGCCGGCGCTGGCCCGGCTCGTCGCCCTGCTGCGCGAGCAGCGCGAGCAGGCCGGGCTGACGTACCGTCAACTCGCCGCTCTGACCAACTACCACCCCACCACCCTGCAACGGGCCGCCAGCGGACGCTCCGTGCCGAGCTGGGCGGTCGTCGAGGCCGTCGTCCGCGAGTGCGGCGGCGACCTCAAGGCGGCCCGGCGCAAGTGGTCCCAGGCCAACTACTGGGCCCACGTGCCCCGCCCCTCGGGCAGCCGGCGGCTGCGCGCACCCCGGCGGGTCGACCCCGAACAGGTCGACTCCTTCGCGGACCTGCGCCGGGCGATGCACGAGATGCGCCGCAAGGCGGACTGGCCCTCCCTGCGGGAGCTGGACCGCCGCGCCCGCGACCGCGGCGGACGCCTGCCCTCCAGCACGCTGGCCCTGGTCCTCAAGGGCGAGGCCCCGCTGCGCAAACCCGTCTTCCTCGCCTACATGGAGGTCTGCGGGATCAAGGAGGCCCGCCGCGCCCAGTGGGCGGCGGCCTGGGACCGGACGAACAACGCCCGCACCCCGCTGCCGGTCAACTCGCGCACGTACGCCAGCGAGTTCGTCCGGGCCATGCAGTCCTCCAGCGCCGGCACCTCCACGGACATCCTGTTCCGGCTCTGGGCGACCCTGCGCACCAGCCTGGCCACCGACCGGGGCGAGGGCCCCGCCCACCCCGCCGCGGCGGGCCGCGAAGGCACCGACGACAACCCGTCGTTGCTGGTGTGACCGGGCCCGCGGCCGGGACGCGCCACCCGCGCCCCGGCCGCGGCCCGGCACCCGCCGCACCCCGCCGCCCGTGCCCCGGCACCCACCCGCGCCACCTCGGGAACACCACCATGCCGACACCACCACGCCGTTCGGCCGCCCCCGGCCCCGCCCTGGGCCTGTGGGCGCTGCACGACCTCCACCGGCGCCACTACCTGGGCTACGCCGAACTGCTGCTGACGCCCGCCGACGCACCGCTCGCCGTGCGCGCCGCCTTCGAGGACCTCGGCCGCCGCTGGCTCGACGCCCTGGCCACCGCCAGCCCGGCCGCCTGCGCCTGGCAGGCGGTGCGCCGACGCGTCTGCGCCCAGGCCGGCCCCCGCCCGCTCGGCCCGCTCGCCCACCTCACCGCCGCCCAGCAGGACGTCCTGCTGCTGCACCTGGTCCTGGACCTGACCGCCGCCGAGATCGCCGACCTCACCGGCACCGAGCCCGCCGCCGTGCACGTCCAGCTCCGCTCGCTGTCCGCCGCCCGCCGTTGAAGGGCCGGTGCCCCGAGGTCGCCGACCTGACCGGCGCGGAGCAGGGCGTCCTGCTGCTGTACCTGGTCCTCGATTTGACCGCGACTGAGGTTGCCGACTGAGCGGCGCCGAGTCTGCTGCCGTGCACGTCCGGTTCCGTTCGCTGTCGGCCGCCCGCCGCTGAACGGCCGGTGCCCCGAGGTCGCCGACTTGACCGGCGCGGAGCAGGGCGTCCTGCTGCTGTATCTGGTCCTTGACCTGATCGCCGCCGAGGTCGCCGACTGAGCGGCGTCGAGTCTGCTGCCGTGCCCGTCCGGCTTCCGTTCGTTGCCGGCGGTCCGCCGTTGAAGGGCCGGTGCCCCGAGGTTGCCGACTTGACCGGCGCGGAGCAGGGCGTCCTGCTGCTGTATCTGGTCCTGGACCTGATCGCCGCCGAGGTCGCCGACTTGACCGGCACCGAGCCCGCCGCCGTGCACGTCCAGCTCCGCTCGCTGTCCGCCGCCCGCCGCTGAACGGCCGGTGCCCCGTTGCCAGGGTGCGCGGACGGACGGCCCCGGAACCGTGCCCGGACCGCCCGAGCCGGTCAGGACCGAGCGGCCGGTGCCGCGCGCGCTCGGGCCCCGGGGCTGCCCGGTGCCCGTCGAACCGCTCGCCTCACCGCGGGGACGTACCCACCCCGGCGGACCACGGCCGCGCGGGGAGGCGGAGCGCGAGCTGCCCACGGCGCCCGAACGGCGGCCCGGGCACTTCGTGGTCGAGCCCGAAGGCCCGATGACCGGCCCTGGCCCGGCGCCGGTGCCGTGTCCGGCGGGCCGGTGGTGCTCACCACCCGGAGTGCCGGCGTCTGCCCGGTGCGCCTCGCCGCGACGCGGGGGTGCACGGAGGCGGAGCGTTTCGGACCCGGCCTGCGGGCGGGTTGAGCCCCGGGGTGCTCCCCGGCCCCCGAGGCCGCCGAGGGCCGGGGGCGACCCCGGGGACCTGTTGCTGCCGCGGAGCTGGGGCGCCGGCTACGTCTTGGAGGCGCGCGGCGGCCCTGGCCCGGCTCGCCGGTGCTGTGTCCGGCGAGCCGGTGGTGCTCACCACCCGGAGTGCCGGCATCCGCCCGGTGCGCCTCGCCGCGACGCGGGGGTGCGCGGAGGCGGAGCGTTTCGGGCCCGGCCTGCGGGCGGGTTGAGCCCCGGGGTGCTGCGCGGCCGTAGACGTGGACGGGGCGCCCTCTGCCGGAGCGGGCGCCACGGCGTCAGGAGGCAGGCGTGCTCAGGTTCCACGGCGCGTGGCGGATCACCGTCGTCGGCAAGAACGCCGACTTCGACCAGCGGGCCGTCGTCCGCGGCGCGTACGGAATGCGGGTGCTGCCCGGCCGGGTCGGCGCCGCCATCGAGGTGGAGGAGGAGAGCTGGACGCTGTCCCTGGAACACCACCTGTGGGGCCGCAGCTGGCAGCCCAACCTGCGCACCACCACCGGGCCGCTCACCGAGCACGGCGGGCTGCGCAGCCGGCTGCTCACCAGCAACGACTGCCACTGGCCCGGCAAACCGCACGACTACGTCAACTTCGTGCTGCGCCTGGACCAGGCCGTCGCTCCGGCCGTCACGCCGGCGGCCGCGGCGGTGCGCACCTCCTCCTCGGGGTGGCCCGAGCCCGGGGGCGTGCCCGGCACCGTGCCGGCGGCGGTGCCGGGCACGGTGCCGGGGGAGAGCGGGCGGGACACCCGGTAGCCCGGGGCCCGGCCCGGGGGATACCCCCAGGCCGGGACGCCCGCTGGCCGGATGTCCCGGCGGGCCGGCGCCCGGTTGGCTGGTCGCATCCGCACCAGCCGAACCGAAAGGCCGTCACCCGTGCCGCCCCGTACCACCGTCCGTCCCCTCGCCCGCCTCCTCGCCCGCCGCCGCGCCCTGCGGGCCGCCGCCGTCACCGCCCTGGCCGCGGCCCTGGGCGCCACCGCCATGAGCGGCAGCGCCTCGGCCATCGTCAACGGCCGCGACTCCACCGAGCGCTACCCCTTCATGGCCACCCTCCCGCTGAGCGCCGTCCAACTCGCCGACGGCGCCTGCGGAGCCACCCTGGTCGACCGCCAGTGGGTGCTGACCGCCGCCCACTGCGTGGTCGGCACCGAGGACACCGGCCTCACCCTCAAGGGCACCGTGCGCATCGGCAGCGCCCACCGCGACAGCGGCGGCACCGTCCGCACCGTCGACCGCGTCGTCGTCCACCCCGGCTTCGCGTTCGGCGACGGCGCCACCCGCCCCAACCGCGACGACCTCGCCCTCGTCCGGCTCGACCGCCCCGCCGACGGCCGGCCCCTGCGCCTGGCCGACCACCCCGGCACCCCCGGCACCCCGACCCGGCTGCTCGGCTTCGGAACCGTCGTCGACACCACCGACTACGGCAGGATGGTCTTCCCCGACCGCCTCCAGGAACTGCCCGCCCGCATCGGCACCCGCGACGACTGCGCCCCCGGCTACGCGGACCCCACCCGGCTGTGCACGCTCGGCCGCGTCCCGCGCGCCATGGCCTGCTTCGGCGACTCCGGCGGCCCCCAGATCCAGCGCGGGCGCGGCGGCCGCTGGGAGCTGATCGGCACCACCTCCGGGCCCGGCGCCCCCGGCGTGCCCTGCGCGGGCGGCCCCGGCCTGTACACCGACGTGAGCGCCTACGCCCCCTGGATCCGGGCCACCACCGCCGGCCGCTGACACCGCGCGGCTAAAGTCCCAGGTGAGAACCGTCGCGCCCGAGGAGACCCGCCATGCCGACCGACCCCGCCGCCGCGAACCCCGGGAACCCGGCGGACCCGGCGAACCCCGCCCCCGCCGCCGCGCGCCCGCACCCCGCGCGCCTCGGGCTGGGCACGGCGGCCGTCGGCCGGCCCGGCTACATCAACCTCGGGCGCGACACCGACCTGCCCGCCGACCGCACCGTCGACGCCCTGCGCGAACGCACCCACGCCCTCCTCGACGCCGCGTACGCCGCCGGCGTGCGCTACCTCGACACCGCCCGCTCCTACGGCCGCGCCGAGGAGTTCCTCGGCCAGTGGCTCGCCGAACGCCCCGACGCCGCCGCCGAGATGACGGTCGGCAGCAAGTGGGGCTACACCTACACCGCCGACTGGCGCACCGGCGGGACGGCCGCCCACGAGGTCAAGGAGCACTCCACCGCCGTCTACGACCGCCAGGTCCAGGAGACCCGCGCCCTGCTCGGCGACCACCTCGACGTCTACCTCGTCCACTCCGTCACCCCCGACAGCCCCGCCCTCACCGACCCCGCCCTGCACCGGCGCCTGGCCGCCCTCGCCGACCAGGGCGTACGGGTCGGCCTGTCCACCAGCGGCCCCGCCCAGGCCGACACCATCCGCCGCGCCCTCGCCGTCACCACCGCCGGCCGCCCCCTGTACACCGCCGTGCAGGCCACCTGGAACCTGCTGGAGACCTCCGCCGCCCCCGCCCTCGCCGAGGCCCACGCGGCCGGCTGGCTCGTCGTCGTCAAGGAGGGCATGGCCAACGGCCGCCTCGCCGGCCGCAACGCCACCGGCCCCGACACCGCCCCGCTGCGCGCCCTCGCCCGGCGCACCGGCGCCAGCGTCGACGCCCTCGCCCTCGCCGCGGCCGCCGCCCAGCCCTGGGCCGACACCGTCCTGTCCGGCGCCGCCACCCTGGACCAGCTCGCCTCCAACCTCACCGCCGCCACCCTGCACCCCACCCCGGACGACCTCGCCACCCTCGCCCCCATGGCCGAGCCCGCCGAGGCCTACTGGCACACCCGCGCAGTCCTGCCCTGGTCCTGACCCGCCGCCTCCGGGCCTTCCGGGCGTCGGGCTTCCCGGCTTCCGGGCGTCGGGCTTCCCGGCTTCCGGGCGTCGGGCTTCCCGGCTTCCGGGCGTCGGGCTTCCCGGC
>NZ_JBISAI010000012.1:135515-161624 GCF_044391605.1 Kitasatospora sp. NPDC018619 | reverse complement strand
GCCTCCCGGCCTCCCGGCCTCCCGGCCTCCCGGCCTCCCGGCCTCCCGGCCTCCCGGCCTCCCGGCCTCCCGGCCTCCCGGCCTCCCGGCCTCCCGGCCTCCCGCCGTACCCACTTCACCCCCTCCCCACCCGCTGCGCGGCGCGCGAAAAGTCGGCGGGTCCGACTTTTCGCGTTGTGGGGGGTTGGTTCGGTGTTGTGCTTGTTGTGCGTGGTGGCGTGTCTCCGGCCGTCTCCTGCTGTGCGGCGTAGGAAGTCGGCGGGTCCGACTTTTCGTGTGTTGTCTGATGTGGTGCCCGGTGCGGGGCCTGCTGTTTGTCGCTGGGGTGGTGTGGGTTGTTGGCGTGGGTGGGGGCTGGTGCCCGGTCGCCTGTAGTGGGGCGGGGGTGCGCGAGAAGTCGGCGGGTCCGACTTTTCGCGCTGTGAGGTTGGTTCGGGGCTGTGGGGCTGTTGTGCGGTGGTGTTCTTGCGCCGCCTGCCTTTCCGTTGTGCGGCGTAGGAAGTCGGTGGGTCCGACTTTTCGTGCGTTGTCTGATGTGGTGCCTGGTCCGGGGGCTGCTGTTTGTCGCTGGGGTGGTGTGGGTTGTTGGCGTGGGTGGGGGTTGGTGCCCGGTCGCCTGTAGTGGGGCGGGGGTGCGCGAGAAGTCGGCGGGTCCGACTTTTTGCGCTGTGGGGTTGGTTCGGGGCTGTGGGGCTGTTGTGCGGTGGTGTTCTTGCGCCGCCTGCCTTCCGTTGTGTGGCGTAGGAAGTCGGTGGGTCCGACTTCTCGCGTCCTCGGGTTGGTTCGGTGCTGTGCGGCTGTTGTGCGGTGGTGTTCTTGCGCCGCCTGCCTTCCGTTGTGCGGCGTAGGAAGTCGGCGGGCTGGTTCGACGCCGTGTTGCTGGCGTGCGGGGGTGTTCTCGCCCCGGCTTCTCGTGCAACGGGGGAGGCCCGACGAGCCCGGGCCGTGGCGCTGGAGCCGGAGCGTGTGCGGGTGGCCGCTCTGCGCCCGGGCGTTGTCGGTGACGGCCCCTACGGTGGCCGCATGACCGTGCACCTGGACCTCGCCGCCGCCCTCGCCGACCTGCCCGCCGACCTGCCGCCCGGCCGGCTGGTCGCCGAGGACGAGGGGCGCGCACCGATCCTGTGGATCAGCGACGCCCCCGCCCCCGTCGGGCTGTACCGGCAACTGCACCGCGCCCACCCGCAGACCGGCCTGTGGCCGCTGCTGCTCACCCCGCTGGACCGCACCGACGACGACTACCGGCCCTGGCTGTCCGGCGAGCTGACACCGAGCGAGGCCTCCGCACCCGACCTCCACGACCCGGCCGCCCTGCTGCGCACCTGGTGGAAGCAGGTCGACGGGGACGGGGACGCGGACGGAGAGCCGGACGAGGACGCCGAGGTACTCGACGAGGCCCTCGCCCCGTACGGCCGCACCTGGCCGGGGACCGCTCCCGCCGTCACCGTCCCCGACGGCGCCGCCGGCGCCGAGGCCCGCGAGCTGGCCGAGTTCCTGCAGTCCGTCAAGGACGCCCGCCTCGGCCTGGTCCGGGCGGACAGCGGCGCCCAGGCGCTGGCGGTGTGCGGCTGGAGCGGCCCGCTGAACCACGAGAACGACGTCGCCAGGATCGCCGCCGTGCTCGCCGACTGGGAGCGCCGCTTCGGTGCCCAGGTCGTCGAAGTCGGCTTCGACACCCTGGAGGTGAGCGTCCCCGTGCCGCCCGCCACGCTTGCCGAGGCGCTGCCGCTGGCCGCCGAGCACACCGCCTTCTGCCCCGACCTGGTCTTCCAGGGCGCCGGCACCCTGACCGGGTACGCCGAGCAGCTGGTGGGCGCCCACCAGTGGTCCTTCTGGTGGGACTGACCGCCGCGGGCCGGCCGGGCGCGGAGCGTGCCCGGCCGGCGTGGGGAGTCGGCGGGGCCGACTTCCCACTGCGGGGGGTCAGTAGTCGGAGCTGGGGGCCGCGGTGGACGGGCCGAGGTCCGGGGTGTCGCGCAGTTCGACGGCGGTGCCGTGGCGTTCCAGCTCCAGGACGACCAGTTCGTTGGGGCCCGCCTGCCACAGGGGGGCGGGGGCGTAGAGGGTGCGCTGGGGGCCGGCGGCGCAGTGGCGGCCGAGGAGGAAGCCGTTGAGCCACAGCAGTCCGCGGCCCCAGTCGGGCAGGGCGACGAACGCGTCGGCGGGGGAGGGGAGTTCGGCGGTGAAGCGGTGGAAGGCCGGTTCGCCGTCGCCCGCCTCGGCGTCGTCGGTGAAGTGCAGCGCGGACAGGTCGGTCAGCGGCAGCGGTCGGATCTGCCAGCCGAAGAGCCGTTGGTGGCCGTGGGAGACGCCGCGGGTGATGCCCTTGCGGTCGTCCATCTGCGGGCCGTAGTTCACCCGGCCGAGCGCCTCGACCAGGATGTCCAGCTCGACCCCGTCGGGCCCGGTGGCCAGCGGCAGCGTCACGCCGGGGGAGTTGCGCTCCAGGACGCCGAGCGGGCGGCCGTCCGCGAAGACCTGTGCGCGGTCGGCCAACCCGTCGATGCGCAGCGGAAGTCCGGGGCGCGGGCCGGGCACCCGGGTGCGGTAGTGGATCAGGCCGCGGTCCTGCCCGACCCGCTCCATCGGCAGCGGCGCGGCGTGCTGCTGCGGCTGCGACAGCGCGTCCAGGGAGCGGGCCAGCAGCGCCCGCCCGTCCGCCCGCTCCAGGCGCTGCGGTGCCACCCGCCGCGGCGCCTCGGGCAGTTCGCCGTCGGGCAGGGGCAGGTAGCGGCCGATGACCTCGCGCAGGGCGTGGAACTTCTCGGTCAGCTCGCCGGCCTCGCCGATCGGCGCGTCGTAGTCGTAGCTGGTGACGGTCGGCTCGTAGCCGGCGTCCAGGGGGTGGGCGCCGGAGTGGTTGGCGCCGGACCACAGGCCGAAGCTGGTGCCGCCGTGGGCCATGTAGAGGCTGACGGAGGCGCCGGTGGCGAGCAGTTCGTCCAGCGCCGCGGCGGTCTCCTTGGGGTCGCGGACGTGGTGCGCGAGCCCCCACTGGTCGAACCAGCCGATCCAGAACTCCATGGCGGTCAGCGGCCCCTGGCCCTGGTGGCGGCGGAGCACCGCCAGGCGCTCGGCGGCGCGCGAGCCGAAGGTCGCGGTGGCGAGGTGGCCGGGGATGGCGCCGCCCTGCTGCATGGTGTCGTGGGCGCCGTCGGTGGTGAACAGCAGGCAGTCCACGCCGCGCCGCACCAGGCCGTCGCGCAGGTGGGCGAGGTAGGCGGCGTCGTCGCCGTAGCTGCCGTACTCGTTCTCCACCTGCACCGCGACCACCGGCCCGCCCCGGCTCGCCAGCAACGGCAGCAGCTCGGGCGCCAGCGCGTCGAACCAGCCGTCCACCTCGGCCAGGTACGCCGGGTCGGCGCAGCGCAGCCGCAGCCCGTCCACGGCGAGCAGCCGGGCGGGCAGCCCGCCGAACTCCCACTCCGCGCAGATGTACGGCCCCGGCCGCAGGATCACGTCCAGCCCCAGGGAGCCGGCCAGCCGCACGAAGCGGCCGACGTCCCGCCAGCCGGTGAAGTCCACGGTGCCGTCGGGCCGTTCGTGGAAGTTCCACGGCACGTAGGTGTCGACCGTGTTCACGCCCAGGGCGCGCACCCGCCGCAGCCGGTCCTCCCACAGCCCCGGGTGCACCCGGAAGTAGTGCACCGCCCCGGCCACCACCCGGTGCGGCACCCCGTCCCGCACGAACCCGTCCGCGTCGTACCCGAGCATGCGCGCACCTCGCCTTCCCGTCGCAGGCCGGGCGGGCCCCGGCAGCGTCGAGCCTAGCGAGGAACGGGCCGGGGCCGGCGGCTTGCGCTCAGGTGTCTCAGGTGTCGTAGCTGCCGTCCCACGGCGGGGAGAAGCCCAGGGCGTCGGGGTACAGCTCCAGGTGCACGCGGTCCTCCTCGTCCTCCTCCTCGTCGTCCACCTCGACGACCAGGCCGAACAGGGCGCCCTCGAAGCGCACCTCGAAGGGGGCGATGACGATGTCCTGGTAGTGCCGGCCGGGCAGGGCGTCCAGCCACCGCTCCAGCAGCAGCCTGGCCGCGGCGACGGCCTGCCGCTCGCCGTCCGCGGTGGTGCCGGTGGACTCGATGCGCGAGCCCAGGTGGACGCCGGCCTCGTCGAACCGGTGCAGCACGGCGTGCCAGCGCTTGGCGGACGGCCAGTCCTCGCCGCTCCAGCCCTCGGGGAAGGCCGCGACGACGGTCGCGTAGAACTGGCCGCCCTCGCACCGCCCGATGGTGGGCGTGCGGTAGTCGGGCTCGTGGCGGATCGGGATGGCGTCGGGGATGTCCATGCGCCGAACCCTAGGGCCCACCTGCGACAACGGCCGTGACGAGGCACCGGGCAGCCGGACGGCCGGGCGCCGCAGTGCCCGGGCCCCGCCCCGGCTACGGCCGTGCGTGCTCGCGCTCGCGCCACCAGGCGACCGTCGCCCGCAGCTGTTCCTCCAGCGGCGTGGCCCGCACCGCGAACTCGGCCTCGTACGCGGAGCTGTCCATCACGAACGGCCGGTCGAACTGGTAGCGCACCTCCCGCAGTTCGCGCAGCAGCGGGGAGAACAGCCCGCCCACGGCCAGCGCGGCCCCCGGCAGGCGCCGCACCGCGACCGGCCCGGTGCCGGCCTCGGCGGCCAGCCGCTCGACCATCGCGCGCACCGGCAGGGCGGGGGCGGTGGGCACGTGCCAGGCCCGGCCCCAGGCCCGTTCCCGGCCGGAGAGCTCGGCCATCGCCCGGGCCACGTCCGGCAGGTAGGTCCAGCTGTGCGCGGCGTCCGGGTCGCCGAGGACGGCGACGGGGCGGCCCTTCAGCAGGCCCGGCATCACCCGCGCGGCCAGGTGGCCGCCGTCGGTGACGCCGGGGCCGAAGAAGTCCGAGGCCCGCACCTCCACGGCCCGGATCCGCCCGGCCTCGTGCAGCGCCCGCGCCTGCTCCCAGGCCGCGGCCCGTACCCGGCCCTTGGGCCCGGTCGCGGCCAGCGGCAGGTCCTCGGTCATCGGGCCCGCCACCGGCCCGTAGCCGTACAGGTTGCCGAGCATGACCAGCACCGCGCCGCTCTCCTCGGCCGCCGCGCACAGCGAGGCGCTCAGCGCGGGCCACAGCCGTGTCCACTGCGGCAGCGGCGGCGCGGCGCAGGCGTGGATGGCGTCCGCGCCGCGGGCGGCCTGCGCGAGGCGGGCCGGGTCGCTCGCGTCCAGGGCGAGGTGCTCGACGCCGGGGACGGCAGCCCCGGCGGGGCGTCCGGTGCGGGTGGCGACCCGGACCTCGTGCCCCTGCTCGGCCAGCAGGCGGGCGGTGGCGGCCCCGGCGGGCCCGTGTCCGACGACCAGGTGGAAGCTCACCCGCCACAGCCTAGTGGCCTCCCGGCGCCGGCGGGCGGCGGGGCGGGCGCGGGGAAGGGGCCGCCGGGTGGGGCGGGTTGGGAGCATCGGCAAATAGTTGGTATGGAAATCGTAAAAGTGGATCTATGCTGTTGCCGATTCTTGATCCTTTCGCACGAATGCAGGTCTGCTCCCGATGAAGCTGCCCCGGGTCTCCACCGTCGTCGCGGCCGCCGTTCTGGCCCCCGCCGTCCTCTTCCCCACCACGGCCTCCGCCTCCGACGCCCCGAAGCCGACCGGCATCTCCGGCCCCGACACCGGCTCGGACTCCGTCCAGGACACCGCACCCGAGGAGGGCAAGGCCCCCGAGGAGGGCAAGGCCCCCGAGGAGGGCAAGACGCCCGAGGCGGGTGACGGGCAGGAGCAGCGCGACCGCGCCGAGGTCCGCCGCATCCTCGCCGACCCGGACAGCGGCTTCGGTGTGCGCGAGGCCGCCGAGAAGGCCCTCAAGGGCGGCGCCGCCGAGCTGCGCCACTTCCTGGAGGTCGAGCTCGCCGACGAGCGGGCGACCGACAACCGCGTCAGGGCCTCCCAGATCCACGCCACCGGCGGCCCGGCCGTGAAGAAGGCCGCCAAGGCCGCCCTCAAGGCCGGCGACGACGCCGTCACCGAGTTCCTGACGACCGGCCAGTACACCGCCCGCGCCGAGGACGACCGCGCCGCGATCGAGGCCATCCTCGCTGACCCGGCCACCGGCCGCACGGTGCGCGAGGCCGCCGAGAAGGCCCTCAAGGGCGGCCCCGCCGAGCTGCGCCACTTCCTGGAGGTCGAGCTCGCCGAGAAGCAGCGCCCCGACAACCTGCTGCGCCTCGTCCGGATCTCGGACGGCGCCGAGGGAGCAGGCCCGGCCCTGCGCCTGGCCGCCGCCCTGGCCCTGGACGGCACCTACCAGGACGTCCTCGACTTCCTGGCCACCGGCCAGTACACCGCCCGCGCGGAGGACGACCGCGCCGCGATCGAGGCCATCCTCGCCGACCCGGCCACCGGCCCCACGGTGCGCGAGGCCGCCGAGAAGGCCCTCAAGGGCGGTGCCGCCGAGCTCCGGGCCTTCCTGGCCGCCGAGCTGCCCGTGCGGCGCGAGAGCGACAACCGCCTGAAGGTCTCGCAGATCGTCGAGACCGGCGGCCCGGCGGTGCGCAAGGCCGCCCTGGCCGCCCTGGAGGGCAGCTACGCGGACATCCTGGCCTTCCTGGACAAGGGCTGGGCCGCGGCCCGCGCCGAGGACGAGGCCGCGGCGGCCAAGCCGGGCGACGGGGGCACCGGCACCGGCACGGGTACCGGCACCGGCACTGGCACCGGCAGCACCACCGGCGCCGGGCAGCAGCCGCAGACCGTCCAGCCCGCCGGCCTCACCGCCGCCACCGGCACCACCACCGGCACCCGTACGGGCAGCGCCGCCACCGGCACCACCGCCGCCGCCACCGGCACGCTCGCCGCCACCGGCACCGACGGGCTCGGCTGGGAGGCCGGCGGCGCCGCCGCGGCCCTCGCCGCGGGCGCGGCGCTGGTCGTGGCCGCCCGCCGCCGCTCCGTCGAGAGCTGACACGCCCCGAGCGCCGGCGCGCCCGGACGACGGCTCAGCCGCCGTCCGGGCCGCCGTCCGTGCCGCCGCCGTCACCGCCCCCGTCCCCGCCGCCGCCCACCCGGCGCGGACGGCTGCGCCCGTAGCTGCGCACCGCCCTCCCCGCGCCGAGGGTGAGGGCGGCGGCCGCCCGGGCCCAGCGCGGGCCGCCCCGGTCGGCCCACACCACGCAGCCGCACCCCGCGAGGACCAGGACCAGCACCCCCACCAGCACCGCACCGACCACCGCGACCACCTGCCCTCTCCCGACGTCCTGCTCCCAGTGACGTGCGGACCGGCCCACCCGGTTCGGCCGCGCGGGCGCGGGCTGTGCCAGGATGCGGATGCCGAACGTCCTGGTCACCGCGCCACCGGCCGTCCGGAGCCCCACCCGACGGTCGGCGTCCGACGGCCCCGCCCGCCGGTCCGACCCGTCGGCCCCGTCCGCCAGCCGTACCCGAGGAGTCACCCGTGGCCACTGCCCGGTTCGCCACCCTGCACACCACGGCGGGCCCGATCCGCCTGGAGCTGTTCCCGTTCCACGCGCCGAAGACGGTCCGCAACTTCGCCGAACTCGCCGAGGGCACCCGGGAGTACACCGACCCGCGCACCGGCGAGCCGGGCCGGGGCCCGTACTACGACGGCACGGTGTTCCACCGGGTGGTCGCGGGCTTCATGGTCCAGGGCGGCGACCCGACCGGCACCGGCACCGGCGGCCCGGGCTACTCCTTCGCGGACGAGTTCCACCCGGAGCTGTTCTTCACCAGGCCGTACCTGCTCGCGATGGCCAACTCCGGCCCGGGCACCAACGGCTCGCAGTTCTTCATCACGGTGGGCACCCCCGCCCACCTCAACCGCAAGCACACCATCTTCGGCCAGGTCGCCGACGCCGCCTCCAAGGCGGTGGTCGACGCGATCGCCGCCGCGCCCACCGAGGGCGAGCGCCCGGTCGAGCCCGTGGTGATCACCTCCGTCGAGGTCGAGCACTCCTGAACCGCCACGGACGGGGCCGCCGCCCGGTGGAGCCCGGGCGGCGGCCGTCGGGTCGACGCTGCGTCAGGAGTGCCGTCAGGAGCAGCTGCTGAACGTCGCGCTGGTGTTGGCGATGTAGAGGGTGGCGCCGCCGCTGGGGTCGGAGGTGACCGGGATGGTGATGGTGTCGTCGGCGGTCCACGGGATGCCGTGGGCGTCGAAGGTCCAGGTGCCGGTGACCTTGCGGGCGAGCTCGGCGAGCGTCACCCAGCCGTACTGCTGCTGCGGGACGGAGACGGTCACGGAGTTGTTGACGCTGCGCGAGCCGCTCCAGACGTTCTGGAAGCTGATGCCGGTCTTGACCGCGGCCTTCACCGCGCCCTCGGCGCCGCCGGCGATCTCGCTGCCCAGCTCGACGCCGATGCTGTTGGACCAGCCGCTGGTGTCGGTGACCGCGAAGGACTGCTGGACGGTGCTGCTGGTGTTGTTGAACCAGACCGCGGAGGCGCACACCCGCGGCAGCGGCGCGGCGGGGGCCTCGCTCTTCACGGCCCAGGAGCAGCTGGAGGGGTCCTTCTGGCACTGCTTGGCGCCGTGGTCGACGGCCAGGTTGCGGGCGGCGAGCGGGAAGCCGGTGGACCACTGCTGGTTGACGGTGCCGTTGCAGGTGTACTGGTCGGTCCAGGCGTCGTCGTAGTTGCCGCCGAGCAGCAGGTCCAGGCAGGTGTTGTCGCCGGCGTGGCGGATCATGAACGCGTCGCCGGTGCCGTTGTTGCCGGGCGCGGGCTGGAAGTACCAGCGCTGGCTGGCCTGCCCGGCGCAGGTCTGCTGGCGCAGGGCCGGGGTGAGGAAGGCCAGGTCGATGCACTTGCCGGTGTCGTTGTTGACGATGGTGAAGGTGTAGTCCGAGGGGTCGACGTTCAGCCGCCAGGACTGGTGGTAGCCGGGCGCCGAGTTGGTGACGATGTAGGCGCCGTCGCCGGTGTTGCCGTTCTGGACGTCGAGTTGGCGCCCGTTGCTGAGCGACTTGATGGTCAGGCACTGCTGCGGCGAGGTGCAGGCCGCCACCGGTGCTGCCGGGGCGGGCGAGGCGGCGCGGGCGGGGGCCGCGGTCAGGCCCAGGGCGGCGCAACACGCCACCAGGAGGGCCGCGAGCAGGCGCGGCCAGGGCGAGGTGCGGCCGGCGGTCGTGGTGGGCAAGGGGCTTCCTTTCGTCGGAGTGAGGGGGAGAGGAGAGGGGGAGGGGCAGGCGGGAGCGGGGCGGGCGGGGCTCAGGGCGCGGCGGCGAAGGCCGCTTCCAGGCGCGGGACGTAGTCCGCGAGGTCCTGGGCCCAGCAGCCCGGGGTGTGGCCGCCGTGGCAGTCGCTGCCCCAGCCGGTGCCGTCGCCGTAGCCGACGTAGCGGTACGGCAGGCCCAGCGCGTCCAGGCGCTGCTTGACGCGCTTGGCGGTGCCCTCGGCCCAGAACTCCATGTCGGCGGGGTTGTTGTTGCCGTTGCCGGTGTAGACGGCGATGCCGGTGTGCTCCAGCAGGCCCATCCGAGAGGCGGGGTCGGCGGCGTTCCAGCGCCAGTCGGCGTTGAACACCGGGTACGGGCTGCCGAAGACCGCGTCGCTGGAGACGGTGGGGCCGAAGTCCAGGCCGCAGGGGTGGCCGTCGCTGGGGCCGCAGAGCACGGTCCCGGCGTTGGTCAGGGTGGCGACCACGGCGCCGCGGATGACCATCTCGTCCGTGGACAGGTCGTTGGCGCCGGACATGGTGAGGACCTGGCCGAACAGGTCGGGGCGGTCCTGGGCGTAGTGCAGGGCGCCGAAGCCGCCCATGGACAGCCCGCCGACGGCCCGGTGGGCGCGGTCGGTGCGGGTGCGCAGGTTGGCGTCGACGAACGGGAGGACCTGGGTGAGGTGGAAGGTCTCCCAGTTCTGCGCGCCGGCGGCGGTGTTCTGGTCGAGCCAGTCGGTGTACCAGCCGCGCAGGCCGCCGTCCGGGATGACGGTGATCATCGACTGGGCGGCGGTCAGCGCGGGGTAGGCCAGCGCCGGGTCGCTCGGGTTGTCCGAGGCGCCGTGCAGGAAGTACAGCACCGGGTAGCGCCGCTCGGGGTGGGCGGCGTAGTCGGCGGGCAGCAGGATGCGGATGGTGTGCGGCCCGGCGACCTGCGCGGTGGTGACGGTGACGACGAAGTTCGTGGCGGTGCCGGTGGCGGCGCCGACCAGGGTCAGCCCGAAGCCGTCGGCCAGCGGCGGCGGGGCGTCGGCGGCGGCCCGTACGGTGCCGGGGCCCTGTGCGGCACCGGGTGCGGCCGCTACGGCGCCGGGGGCGGCGGTCGCCGAGGCGGGCGCCGCGAGCGGGAGCAGGCAGGCGGCCAGGGCGGCGAGAGCCGCGCGGGCGCGCCGGAGCCGGGCAGGGGCCATGGGCGTCCTCGACCTTCCGTCGTCCGACCGTATGACTGATCGCCGACAACTGTTGCCAGGGTGCCCGGCCCCGCGCCAGGGCCCCCGGCGGCGCACCTGGGCCGGCGGCGCATGTGCGCCACCGCCCGCGGGTAGGCTCCCCCGGCCCCGCCCGGGGCGCGACGACTGGGGGGTGTCGTGCACGACGTGCTGGAACCGGAGTCCGAACGCGGCCGCGTCTACCACGGCCTGGTCGGCCGCCCGCGCGCCCGGGTGCCCGAACTCGCCCGGGAGGCGGGCCTGGACGAGGACGCCGTCCTCGCCGTGCTGCGCGACCTCGCCGACGAGGGCGTCGCCGTCGCCTTCGACACCACCGGCAGCGCCGACGACCGCGACCACGCCTGGGAGGCGCTGCCGCCCGCCCGGGTCGTCGAGGCGGTGCTCCAGCACGACGCGCTGCGCCAGGCCACCGCCCGCCGGGCCGGCGCCGAACTGGAGCGCCTGTACCGCTTCGCCCGCCGCGACACCGGCAGCTACGGCGCCCTGGAGGTGGTCGACGACCCCGCCGAGGTGCTCGCCGCCAGCCACCGCCTCCAGCTGGCCGCGCGCCGGCAGGTGCGGGTCATCGACGTGCCGCCGTACTCCGGCAGCCGCGCCCACTACCTCGACCAGGAGGCGCTGCAGCGCCGCCGGATGGCCGCGGGCGTGGTCTACCGGGCGATCTACCAGGGCTGCGCGTTCCAGGACCCGGTGGCCGGGCCCAACATGGCCCGGATGGTGGAGGCGGGGGAGCAGGCCCGGACCCTGGACGAGCCGCCGCTCAAGCTCGCCATCGGCGACGACGACCTGGCCATCGTCACCCTGCCCGCCGACGACCGGCCCGGGGTGGTGTCGCTGCTGGTGCGGCCCTCGGGCCTGCTGAACGCGCTGGCGGCGGTGTTCGAGACGCTGTGGCGGCTGGCGGTGCCGGCGTCCATGACCGACGTCGACCTGCGGATCGACGAGCGGGACCGGCGGATCCTGACGCTGATGGCCGGGGGCGCCACGGACGACGCGATCGCCCGCCGGTTGGGGCTGGGGCGGCGCACGGTGGTGCGCCGGGTGTCCACCCTGCTGGCGCACCTGGGGGCGACCACCCGCTTCCAGGCCGGCGTGCAGGCGGCCCGGCGGGGGTGGCTGTAGGGCGGCGGACGGGGCGTCAGCCGGGGTTCGCCCAGCTGACGCGGATCTCGTGGGAGCCGGCCTCCAGGACGGCGACGGGCTCGGCGGCGAGGGTCGGGACGGCGACGGGCTCGTCGTCGAGGGTGCGGACGGCGGGAGGGCGGTGGCCCGGGATCTCGACCAGGACCTCGTGGTCGGCCCTCACAGGGCGGTCACCTCGCACCAGACGACCTTGCCGACCGGGTGGCGCGGGGAGCAGCCGGTGCTGGCGGAGAGGGCCTTGACGAGGTGCAGCCCGCGCCCCGCCTCCCCGTCGAGGGTGAGGGCGCGCAGCACGGGCCCGCGGTCGTGGCGGGCGTCGTGCACCTCGATGCGCAGGCGGGCGGGGGTGAGGTGGAGGAGGAGGTGGATGCGGTGGCCGGGCGGGGTGCCGTGCCGGAGGGCGTTGGTGACGAGCTCCGAGACGATGAGGAGGCCGGAGTCGCGGTACGGCTCGCTCGCGGGGGCGGAGGCGAGGAGGGAGGAGAGGAGGGCGCGCCCCTGGGCGGGGGCGCGGCGGCTGCGCGGCAGCCAGGCGGTGGAGGAGTGGCAGGACATGGCGAAGTCACCTTCCGGGTGCGGGGGTCGAAGCCATGCGGAGCCCGGGCGACGGCATGGGGATGCCCGGTGGCAGAGGCAGTTGCGGTCACTCAGGCGAACCGGAACACTACTTTCTGTAGCATGCTCCGCGATGGCTTCGTCGCGCAAGCGCATCAACGCGCAATTGCGCGGGCTCGCAAGAGACCTGGGGCCACCGGAGGAGGTGGCAGACTGTGACCCGACGTCAACCACGAGGGAGCGACGAGCGTGGACAGTCCGACCGTGCTGCGCCGTAGGCTCGGCTCCGAGCTGCGACGATTGCGCGAACGGACCGGGCGTCAGGCCAAGTCCGTCGCGGACGAGCTCGGCTTCAGCGCGACCAAGGTGTCGCGGATCGAGTCGGGCCAGACCACCCTGAAGGAATCCGACATCCGAGCGATGCTCGAACTCTACGGCGTCAGCGACGAGGCCGAGTTGCGGCAGTTCATCTCGTTGACCCGCCGCAGCACCCAGCGCGGCTGGTGGCACGACTACGCGGACACGCTGCCGGACTGGTTCCAGACCTATGTGGGCCTGGAGGCCGACGCCGCACGGATTCGCGGCTACGAGGTCGAGCTGGTGCCCGGCCTGTTGCAGACGGCGGACTACGCCCGGGCCATGTTCCGCGTCTCACCCACCGGGCTGAACCCGGGAGAGATCGAGCGTCGGGTCAAGCTCCGCATCCAACGGCAGGAGGTCTTCCACCGGCCGGCCGCACCCGACGTGAAGGTCATCCTGAACGAATCGGCGCTCCGCAGGCCGGTCGGGGGCGCCGACGTCATGCGCAGCCAGGTGCAACACCTGCTCGCGCTCTCCGAGACGCCCTGCATCACGATCCAGGTCCTCCCGTTCGCCCACGGCCCCCACCCCTCCATGAGCTCGGCGTTCCACATCCTCTCCTTCGCCGACGTGCCGGGCGACATCGTCTACGTCGAGGCCCTGACGAGCAGCCTCTACCTGGAGAAGGCCGAGGACATCGCCCATCATGAGCTGGTATTCGATCAGCTCACAGCTGCCGCGATGAGCCCGGAGGACTCCCGGGCTTGGATGCAGAAGCTGGCAATCTAGGGGTACGGACATGACGGTTGAACTGACGTGGCAGAAGAGCAGTTACAGCGGCAGCGAGGGCGGCAACTGCATCGAGATCGCCGACGGTGCCCCCGGCATCGTCCCCGTCCGGGACAGCAAGGACCCCCACGGCCCCTCCCTCGCCTTCACCCCCGGGGCGTGGCGGTCCTTCGTCGCCGGCATCCGGGCGGGCGACTTCCCCGCGGCTTCCTGACGGCCTGCCGTCGGCGCCCCGTGCGCGGGACGGTCTTCCACCGACTCATGGCCGCGTCGGTTCGACCCGAGAAGGCCATCTCCTGGTTGAGGAACCTCGCAGAGGAGTACGGAGCATGAGAGAACGCCCCCACGGAGCCGTCTGGCGCAAGAGCACCTACAGCAACGGCGACGGCGACTGCATCGAGATCGCCGACGGTGCCCCCGGCATCGTCCCCGTCCGGGACAGCAAGGACCCCCACGGCCCCTCCCTCGCCTTCACCCCCGGGGCGTGGCGGTCCTTCGTCGCCGGCATCCGGGCGGGCGACTTCCCCGCCGCTTCCTGACGCGCTTGCCGCCGGCGCGCCCGTGCGCGGGAAGTCGGGCCCGCCGACTTCCCGCGCACGAGCGCGCCCCCGCCCCCGCCCCGGGCGAGCGAAACGTTCAAGACCCCGCCCCAACGGCCCGTCCACACTGGCCGGATGACCCCGATCGACACCTTCACCCCCGCCGCCGGCCGCCTCGCCCTCGGGCTCTACGACCCCATCGTCTCCCTCACCCGCGAACGCCTCTGGCGCAGCCTGCTCGCCATGCACACCGCCCCCCGCCCCGGCGACGTCATCGTCGACGTCGGCTGCGGCACCGGCTCCTTCGCCACCCTCCTCCACCGCGCCGAACCGCAGGCCACCGTCATCGGCGTCGACCCCGACCCCGCCGTACTGCGCCTCGCCCGCCGCAAGGCCGCCGCCGCCGGAGCCACCCCCGACTTCCGCACCGGCATGGGCGACACGGTCGCCGACGTCGTCGGCCCCGAGAGCGCCGACACCGTCGTCTCCAGCCTCGTCCTGCACCAGTGCCCCGTCCCGATGAAACAGGCCATCCTCACCGCCATGCACCGCACCCTGCGCCCCGGCGGCAAACTGGTGATCGCCGACTACGGCCCGCAGCGCACCCCCGCCATGCGCCTGGCCTTCCGGATCGTCCAGTTCGTCGACGGCAAGCAGGACACCCAGCCCAACGCCGACGGCATCCTGCCCCGCCTGATCACCGAGGCGGGCTTCGGGAACGTCCGCGAGACGGACACCGTCGCGACGGTAACCGGCTCGATGTCCTTCTACACCGCGCGCCGCCCCGCCTGAACCGCGCCCCGCTCCGCCGGGGCCTCGCGCCGCCCGGCCTGAATCGCGTCCCGCTCCGCCTGGCCGGCCGCTGCACCGCGCAGCGCGGGCAGCACCTGCGCGGGCGTCAACCCCGTCGACTCCCGCATCCACCGCGAGAAATGGGCCTGGTCGGCGAACCCTCCCGCGAGCGCCGCCTGCGCCGGCGAGCACCCCTCGCCGAGCGCCACCGCCGCCCGGGCCAGCCGCTGCCAGCTGCGCCAGCGCGCCAGCGGCACCCCCAACTGCCGCTGCGCCAGGGCCCGCAGGCGCTGCGGGGACAGCCCGACGCGCGCGGCGAGCCCCTCCAGCGGCACCTGCTCGTCGGCCAGCGCCGCCATCGCCGCGCGCAGCCGGGGATCCAGCCCGGCGGCGGGCCGCCCGCCGCCGGGCCGCACCTCCCGCTCGGTCAGGCCGCACCACTGCGGGGCCACCGCGACCGGCTGCGCGCAGTCCGCGCGCAGCCGGTCGGCGAAGGCGCAGTGCGGGTCCACGTAGAAGACCAGCACCTCCCGTGTCGGCGCCATCCGGTGGCGCACCATCGGCGCCACCACGATCGCGGGCCCGCGGTGGCGCCGCCCGTCCGCGTCGTCGACCGCCAGCCGCCGCGCGGGCCCGCACGCGAGGGCGACCTGGAAGGTGGCGTGCCGGTGGAAGGCGCTGTCGGCCAGCGGCCCCCGGTACAGCGCGTACCCGGGGCCGACGGCGAACCGTACGGGCGCCGCCGGCCCCACCGGCCCGCCTCCCGCACCGCGCCGGGCGGTCCGCAACGGGGCTGCGGGCGCGCCCGGGCGATCCTCGCTGAACTCCTGTCCGTCCACGCCCCCACGGTAGGCGCAGCCGTACGCTCCGACGGGCCCCGCGGCGGTGGGAGGCCGTGCGGAGAGGTGCTCCCGAGCCCGGGCGACGTCCACGGCGCCGGCCGGGCAGCACCACCGGGCGCCCGGCACCGTCCGCAACCACCCCTCGGGCGCCCTCACCGAGCCCGCCGGGCGCACCCGCCACGAGGCGGCGGCGGGCCCGCGCGGCCGGGCGGTCCGTATTCGAATCGATGTGTCGACACGGCGCCATCACCGCAGCGCAGGGCCCATTGCAGTTCGATCACGGTGTGTCCGGTTCGTCGAACATTGGGGGAGAGTATGGCGGTTGATTGTTTTGGCAGTGATGGCGGCGGCCTCTCATAATTCCTGCCGACACGCGTGACGGAAGCCCGGGGAACCCGCTTGGGGGAGCGGTTCCCGCGAGGGGCCCGCGCGTGGGATTCCGCAATTCTTCACTGGGGGGATTTCCTTGCCCGAGAACGAGCGCGAGAACGAGCCCGGGAACGAGCCCGGGAACGAGCCCGACCCCGGGAACGGGGGCGCCGCCGCCGCGCCCGACGCCGTGCCCGGAGCGCCGCAGGCCCCGCGCCGGCTGCCGCGCGCCGTCGGTGTCGCGCTGGCCACCGCCGGCCTGCTCGCCGTCACCGCCGCCAGCGCCGCGGTGACCGTCGCCGTCGGCAAGCCCGAGGCCCGCTCCGCCGCCGCGGCCGCCGCGCCGGTGACGGCGGGCGCGAGCGCCACCGCCACGGCCGCCGCGAGCGCGACGCCCTCGGCCGCGCCCGTCCCGATCCCCACCGCCGCCCCGGCCGAGCCCGCCCCCGCCAGCACCGTCAAGGGCACCGTCAGCGGCGGCAAGCACGAGGGGGACCTGCGCTACTTCCTGCTCCCCATCCCGGCCGGCGGCGAGTCCTACGGGCCTGCGGACGGGATGACGATGACCGACGACGACGTCGCCGCAATCTTCGGCAAGCAGGACGGCATCATGGACATCCTCAAGTCCTACGGCTACAAGGGCGGCGCGACCCGGATGTACCGGACCGCCGACGGCAAGGCCGAAGTCACCGTCACGCTGCTGAAGTTCGGCTCCACCGCGATGGCCCGCGACTTCGTCAAGGGCTACGAGATCAAGTCGCAGGAACCGTTCGACCTCGACGGCGACCCCGGCGGCCACGGCTACCTCAGGAAGCCCAAGCAGCAGGCCTTCACCGGCTCGATGAGCGGCATCTCCAGCCAGGGCGACGTCCAGTACACGGTCGACGTCGACGTCAAGGGCACGCCCGACAAGGCGCTGCTGAACGACCTGATGAAGCGCCAGCGCGAGTGGCTCACCACCGGCGGCTGAGCCCGGCCCGCCGCCCGTACGACGCCACCCCTCCCTCTTCCTCCTCCTCTGGAGCCACTCCCGTGACCACCGAACCCGCGGAGCCGGCACCCG
The DNA here is from genome assembly GCF_044391605.1 of Kitasatospora sp. NPDC018619. NCBI lineage: Bacteria > Bacillati > Actinomycetota > Actinomycetes > Kitasatosporales > Streptomycetaceae > Kitasatospora > Kitasatospora sp. NPDC018619. The sequence continues at coordinate 144,877 of NZ_JBISAI010000012.1, read as the reverse complement.
CCGTGCCTGCCGCGCCCGCCGCGCCTGCCGTACCGCCAGCGCCCGCGCCCGCTGTGCCAGCGCCCGCTGGGCTCGAGGCCGCCGCGCCCGAGGCCGCCGCCCCGCGCGCCCCGCGCCGCCCCCGTCCCGTGCTGCTGACCGCCTGCGCCCTGGTGCTGGGCACCCTGGCCGGCGGCGGCGTCGGCTACGCCGTGCAGGCCCAGCGCCCGCCCACGCCGCTGCCCCCGCTCCACGCCCTCCGCCCGTCCTACCCGGCCGAGCGGGTCGACCCGGCCGCCCTGGCCGCCGAGCAGCCCGCGCCGCTCGGCATCGACGGCGACCTGACGAAGCTGCTGCTCGGCGCTCCCGAGGGCAGCACCCCGTGGGGTGACCACGTGGACAAGCCGAGCTGGGTCTCGATCGGCGAGATCGCCGAGGAGAGCGGCAAGTCGGCCGCCACGTTCAAGGAGCTGGCCTCGGGGGGCTTCCGGCGCGCGGCCGAGGTGAACTGGAAGAAGGACGGCGCCTTCTACCGCATCAAACTGGTCCAGTACACCGTGGACGGCGCCGACCGGACGAAGGTCGGGTACTGGCCGCTGCCGTTCGCCGAGGGCGCCAACGGCGGCTACAAGGTGGAGGGCTCGCCCACCCACTGGGCCGAGAGCACCGACCAGTACTACTACGGCGCGGCCGAGGCCAAGCGCGGCACGGTGGAGATGAAGGTCGAGATCTTCGCCACCAAGCCGGTCGACGCCGACACCATCAAGGACCTCGCCAAGCGGCAGTGGGAGCGGCTGGTATGAACGACGACACCGTGACCACCACCGCCGCCCCGGAGGCGCCTGCCGCCCCGGACGCCGTCGGCCCTGCCCCGGCCGCCGCGCCCGCCGCCCCGGCCCCCGCCTCCCGGCGCCTGCTGCGCGCCACCGCCGCGACCGCCGCCGCCGCGCTGGTCGGCGTGGCCGTCGGCGTCGGCATCATCAAGACCCGGTACGACGACCCGGCGCCGGCCACCGCCGCCGCCCCGTCCGCCGGCCCCGCGCCCACCGCGAGCGCCACGCCGTACGGCGCCAGGTCCAACGGCAGCCACTTCGGCTCGCTGCGCGACCTGCTGCTGCCCGTCCCGGCCGGCTACCGCCCCGGCCCCGACGACGGCCCCGACGGCAACGACAGCGAGCTGAGCGGCACCCAGCTGTCCGCCGAGATGAACGCCGACCTCCAGCAGCTCCCCAAGGAGAAGCGCGACACGATCCGCTCCTACTGGGAGGGCATGCACGTCAAGGCCGTCGGCGTGCGCACCTACCTCGCCGACGGGGACGACCTGGTGATCGGCCTCAAGCTGCACCAGTTCAACCAGCAGGAGGTGCAGCGGATCAACGAGTACACCGCGGTCTTCACCGGCGACACCGGCCTGTTCCGGGTCGGTCCGGCCGTCCCCGGCCACCCCGAGGCGCACTGCTACCTGATGCCGGCCCCGCCGTCGGCGCCGATCGACTACCTGGAGTGCTCGGCCGCCGAGGGCGACCTCCTGGTGGTCATGAGCGCCGAGGGCGTGGCGCCGCTGCCCAAGGACAGGATCGTCGCCCTCCTCACCCTCCAGCTCGACCGCCTCGCCCGCCCGGGAGCGTCCGTATGACCGACCACGCCACCCCGCCGCCCGCACCCGTCGCCGGCCCCGCGGACCCCGCTGCCCCCGCGGTTCCCGAGGGCCCCGCGGCCGTTGCGCAGCGGGAGGCCGACCGCACCCGGCGCCGCAGGGCCGCGGTGCGCTGGAGCGGCGCCGCCCTCGTGTTCGCCCTCGCCGGCACCGGCAGCGCCCTGGCCGTCACCGCGCCCGACCGCACCGACCTGCCCGGGCTGGCCACCGCGAGCGACGGCCGCTACACCTTTGCGCCGCTGACCCTGCCGCCGCTGCCCGCGGGCAGCGCCGCCCCGGACGGCAGGGGCAACTCCCCGCACCACGCGGACCTGCGCCACCTGCTGCTGCCCGCGCCCCGGGAGGCGGGCGGCTCGCTGACCCGGCCGACCTTCCCGGCCCCCGTCCCCACGCCCTCGGGGACGCCGGGCGCCGACGCCTCGCCGACGCCCTCGGCCCCCACCGCCTCGGCTTCCGCTTCGGCTTCCGCGGGTGCCGGTGCGCCCGCCGCCTCCGCGTTCGGCCAGTGGGTGCCCTGCGACGCCATCGCCGACGAGCAGCAGGACGCGGTCAAGGCGCGCGCCACCCTGCTGGAGTACGCCTGCCGCGCGGCCACCGTCCGGGAGTGGACCGCCTCCGACGGCACCCGCACGCAGATCCGGCTGCTGAGCTTCGGCTCCGTCCGGGACTCCTGGGGCGCCTTCGCCGACCTGCGCGCCAAGAGCCGCCCCAAGGCCGCGCCCGACACCAGGAACACCTCCCGCGACGGTTGGGACGACTTCGACGGCAACAGCCTGACCATGGTGGAGTCCACCACGGCCGGCACCAAGGGCGCCCCCACCGCCCGCGTCGCCTACTTCGCGGCCGCCGACGTCGTCGCCGTCGTCACCATGACCAACCCCGCCGGCGTGCCCGTCGCGCCGTTCCGGCAGGTCGTCACCCTCCAGAGTCAGCTGCTGGACTGACGCCCCCTCGTGCCGGGCCGGCTCCCTCCCCGGGGGAGCCGGCCCGGCCCTGCTTCTGGGACAGGATCGGGATAGTTCCCGCACCGGCCCGTGAACGGCCCGCACGTACGGTTCTCGGGCATCGGAGAAACGCACCGCCGGACGAACAGCAGGAGACCTTCATGCGCACGCGCCGCCTCGCCCTCACCACCGCCGCCGTCGCCGCGATCGCCGCCGCCGCCACGGCCTGCGGGCCGGACAACGGCGGCGCGGCGGCCCCCGCCCCCAGCGGCCCCGCGGCCACCGCCGCCGCACCGGGCACGGCCGCCCCGACGACGACCGCGCCGACCGCCGCACCGACGAAGGGCGCCCCGCCCAAGTCCGCCGCCTCCGCCGCCCCTTCCGCTCCCACCGGGGACAAGACCGGCTACGGCCAGGTCTGCGGCGCCAACGACCTGGTCTTCACCGCGAAGGACGAATCCCAGGGCGGCGGCTACATCCTGCTCAGCGCCAAGGCCAAGCCGGGCATCACCTGCACCCTCCCGGCCGGCCACCCCGTCATCGCCTTCGGCTCGGGCGGCATCGAGGCCGCCGCCTTCGAGCACGGCGCCGGGGAGGAGATCACCCTGAGCGGCGCCAAGACCGCGTACGCGGGCGTCATGGCCAAGACCACCAAGGGAGACCAGGCGGTCGAGTACACCGACGTCATCATCGGCATCCGCAACCCCGACCCGAACCCGGAGAGCGTCCGCGTCGGCACCACCCGCGTCGACAAGCCCGTCGTCACCAACTGGCACACCCTGCCGAAGGACGCCGTTCCGGTCGGCTGACTCATCGTCAATTTTCTTGGGGAGGTGCCTGGTTGGTGGCGCCTTGCCGGTTCCCGTCGGAGCGGTGACGGGTGCGGCCCGTGCCCGGCTGAACGCCGCCGATGCGGGCGACAAGACGACGGATCGGGAAATCCGCCGGCACGCGGACGTGCTCGACACGGGCCCGGACGCCGTCCCGGAAGGGTACGTCGTTCCCGTCGAGCACTTCGAGGCGGGCTACGGCTGCCCGCCTCCTCGCCCGGGAACGCGGGCAGGGGCGCGCCCGACCCAGCCCGCGCTGTCCTGGACGGGTATGCCGTTCCCGCCGAGCACTTCGAGGCGGCTACGGCTGCCTGCCTCCTCGCCTCCGGCGGGGGTGGGCGCAGCCGTGCGCGGGAACGCGGGCAGGGGCGCGCCCGACCCGGCCCCAGGGCCCAGGCTCGCCCACCCTACGGCGCCCGCCCGCCGCCGACGGCAGGCCCGCCGAACCCGCCGCCACAGCACAGCTCCCCGGAGCACTGGCCGCGGACGGCACCCCCGACCCCGGCCGGCTGCGCCTGGCCGCCCGACCGGGCCGGGAACGTCCTTCTCGTGGCGGCGGCCGGACCCCTGCCGTTGCTCGGGGAATGGTGGGGGCCGTGGTTGGCTCCGCTGCTTCTGGCGGCCGTCGGCGGGCGGGCGGTGGCCGCCCGGGAGGGTCGTGCCGTACGGGCTGTCGGCTTCCTCCCGCCGGTGCGGGGGCCTGGTGGCGGGTGAGGCCGCCCGGTCCTGGCGGCCGTGCCGCGACCGTCCCGGAGGGCCTTGCCGTGCGGGCTGTCGGCTTCCTGCTGCCGGTCCCGCGGTCTTGTGGCGGGTGAGGCCGCCCGGCCATGGTGGCCGTGCCGCCACGGTCCCGGAGCGACCTGCCGTACGGGCTGTCGGCTCCCCGCCTCCGGTCCCCGGGCCTGGTGGCGGGTGAGGCCGTTCGGCCGTGTCGCCCGGGCCGTCGGTTCTGGAGTTTTGTTGCCGCCGGGGGGTGGTCGCTGGGGGGGTGGGGGCCGTGGTTAGCTGCGCTGGTCCTGGTGGTCGTGTCGGGTGGGCGGTGGCTGCCTGGGAGGGTCGTGGGGCGGGCCTGTCGGCTTCCTGCCGCCGGTGCCGGACGGGCCGTCAGTCCTGGAGCCGTGCCGCCACCGGGCGGTGGTCGCTGGGGGTGGCGGGCAGGGTCCAGGTGGCGGTGGCGGGCAGTCCGCGGGTGAGGACGTGGTCGATCCGGGCCAGCGGGAAGGCGGCCGGCCAGCTGAAGCCGAAGCCGCTGCGGGCCGGGGTGAGCCGCCTGGTGAGCGGGGCGAGGGCGCGGTCGTCGGCGGCGGTGTTGAGGTCGCCCAGCAGCAGGACCCGGGGCAGCGGCTCGGAGTCCAGGGCCTGGCCGAGGGTGGCGATGTCGCGGTCGCGGTGGGCGGTGGCGAAGCCGGCGGCGGTCACCCGCACCGAGGAGAGGTGGGCGACGTAGACGGCCAACGGCCCTCCAGGGGTGCGGACTTCGGCCCGCAGGGAGCGGTTCCAGCCGGGGTCGATGACCAGCCGCCGGGACTCCGTCACCGGGTGGCGGCTCCACAGCGCGACGGTGCCGGTGCGGGCGTGGTGGGGCAGCGCCGCGTCCAGTACCTGCCGGTAGGCGGGCAGGGCGGCGTCGGTGACCTCCTCCAGCGCGACCAGGTCCGGGTGCGCGGCCAGCAGTGCGCGGGCGGTGCCGGCCGGGTCCGGGTTGGCGGCGCTCACGTTGTGGGTGACCACGGTCAGCCCCGCCCCGCCCGTACCGCCCGTAGCGCCGGCCGGAGCCCCGCCGCCCGCCGTCAGCGGCCCGAACACCACCGCCCACACCACCGCCAGCACCCCGCCCGCGCAGGCCGCCGCCGGCGCCCGGCGCAGCGCCGCGCACAGCAGCACGGCCACCGCCGCCAGGGCGCTCCAGGGCAGGGCGCTCTCCCACAGGCTGCCCAGGCCCAGCCCCAGCTGCGGCACCAGCCGGTGGCCGCCCAGGGCGAGCGCGGCGAGCAGCCCGAGCGCGGCGGGCACCCGCCCGCGCCGCCACCGGGGCACGGCGCGCCGCCACCGGGGCACGGCGCGCCGCGCCGGGCGGCGGGCGGCGTGCTCGGGCGCTTCGGCCGGCGCCCCCTTCGGCTCCCGCGGTGTGCCGGGAAGGACCGTGGCGGTCACGGAGCGCCCCCTCACCCTGCGGCGTCCGGCAGCGGCGCCGGGCAGGTCCCGCCCGGACGGGTCAGCAGCTCGAAGTGCCAGCTCTCGTTGGCGTACGCCTGGCACAGCCCGTACCGGGCGCCGTGCTGGATCAGCCAGTAGCCGGCGCTGGTCGGGCCGACGTCCACCGCCTTGCCGCTGACGTGCGCGGACTTCTCCGGCGTGTTCACGAACCTCCGGGCCTGCTCCACGCTCCCGTACCTGGCCACCGCCCGGTCCAGCAGGCGCTGCTGGTAGGCCTTGGCGCGCCAGCCGGAGGTGACGGTCATCTCGATGCCCTGGGCGCGGGCGTCGGCGGCGGCCCGCTGCAGGGCCTCGCGCAGCGGCGCGTCCAGGTTGCCGACGGCCGGGGCGCCGGTGTCGGAGGGGCCCAGGGCCTTGCCGTCGGGGATCTCCCCCTCCGCCTCGGCCTGTGCCGCGACGGGCCGGGCCGGGCCGGTGGCCGCGGTGACGGTGGCCGCCAGGGAGCGCAGCACCGCCCCGGTGCCCGGCGGGTCGGCGGCGGCGCACACCCCGGCCAGGGCCAGCACCGCCGTCGCGGCGGCGCCCGCGGCCAGCCGCCGCCGTCCGGCGCGCGGCGAGGGCTGCGCCGCGTGCCGTCCCGGAGCCGCTGCCGTGTGCCGTCCCGTGTCCGTCGGGTCCATCCGTGCCTCCCGGTGTCGCTCGTCCGTTGCCGGACCATGGAAGGAGGAGCGGTGTTGCGAGGACGTCTGCGCAGGCCGATACGTTTTCGATAGCCCCCGTCGGGTCCAATGGGGGAGCGGAACGGTGAGGACGGACAGGGAGAACGGCGCGTGCGGGTCCTGGTGGTGGAGGACGAGGTCTATCTCGCGGAGGCGGTCCAGGCCGGCCTGCGGCTGGAGGCGATGGCCTGCGACATCGTCACCGACGGCGACGCGGCGCTGGAGCGCCTGGCCGTGAACAGCTACGACGTCGTCGTCCTCGACCGCGACATCCCCGGCACCCACGGCGACGACGTCTGCCGCAGCATCGTCGCCGGCGCCCTGGGCTGCCGGGTGCTGATGCTCACCGCCGCCGCCCGCCTCAACGAGAAGGTCGCCGGCTTCGAGCTCGGCGCCGACGACTACCTCACCAAGCCCTTCGACCTCGCCGAACTCGTCGTGCGGCTGCGCTCGCTGGCCCGCCGCCCGGCCCAGGCCGCCCCGCCCGTCCTGGAGTACGCCGGACTGCGCCTGGACCCCTTCCGCCGCGAGGTCTACCGCGACGGCCGCTACGTGGGCCTGTCCCGCAAGCAGTTCGCCGTCCTGGAGGTCCTGATGACGGCGCGCGGCGGCGTGATCAGCGCCGAGGAGCTGCTCGAACGCGCCTGGGACGAGAACGCCGACCCCTTCACCAACGCCGTCCGCATCACCATCTCCGGCCTGCGCAAACGCCTCGGCGACCCGTGGGCGATCCACACCGTGCCGGGCGTGGGCTACCGCCTCACCGCCCCGGGCGAGGAGGGCGGCGCCCGGTGAACGAGCGCCGCCCGGGTGCCGGGCGCCGTCCGCGCGCGGAGCGTCGTCCGCGCGCGGAGCGTCGTCCGCGCGCGGAGCGCCCGCGCCGGCTGACCGCCCGGATGCGCCTGACCCTCAGCTACACCCTCTTCGCCGTCACCGCCGGCCTGCTCAGCCTCGCCGTGGTCTACGTCGGCATGCGCTACGTCCCCAACTACCCCCTCACCTCCTCCAACCCGCGCTACCGCTCCGACGCCCCCTCCCGCCAGGAGATCCTCCAGTCGCTGCTCAGGGCCAGCGGCTACGCCCTGGCCCTGCTGACCGCCGTCGGCATGGTCGGCGGCTGGCTGATCGCCGGGCGGGTGCTGCGCCCGCTGCAGGACATCACCCGCGCCGCGCACCGCGCCGCGAGCGGGGCGCTGGAACACCGCATCGCCCTCACCGGGCCGCGCGACGAGTTCACCGACCTCTCCGACGCCTTCGACGAGATGCTGGCCCGCCTCCAGCGCTCCTTCGAGGCCCAGCAGCGCTTCGCCGCCAACGCCTCCCACGAACTGCGCACCCCGCTCGCGATCACCCGCACCATGCTCCAGGTCGCCGCCGCCGACCCGGCCGGCCAGGACTGGGACCGGCTCGTCAGCCGCCTCCAGGACACCAACCAGCGCGGCATCGAGATCAGCGAGGCCCTGCTCCAGCTCGCCGACCTCGGCCACACCCCGCCCGACCTCGCCCCCACCGACCTCGCCACCGCCACCGGCGAGGCACTGGCCGCCGTCCACCCCGAGGCCGAGGCCCTCGGCATCACCCTCACCGCCGACCTGCGCGCCGCCCCCACCACCGGCAACCCCGTCCTGCTGCGCCAGGCGGCCGTCAACCTGCTGCACAACGCGCTGCGGCACAACCTGCCCGCCGGCGGACGGGTCACCGTCGCCACCGGCGCCGCCCCCGGGCGGCCCGGCCGGGTGCGCCTGACCGTCGCCAACACCGGCCCGCACCTGACGGCGGACGCCGTGGCCACCTTCACCGAACCCTTCCTGCGCGGGCGCGGACGCACCGCCGGGACCGCCCCCGCCCGCCGCGGCCACGGCCTGGGCCTGGCCATCGTCGCCGCCGTCACCGAGGCCCACCACGGCGCCCTGCGCCTCAGCCCCGAGCCCTCCGGCGGCCTGCGTGTCACCCTCGACCTGCCGGGGGGCCGGGGCGCGTCGGGGTAGGGGGCTGCCGTCCCCGACGTCAGCTGGGGCCCAGCAGCGCGTGGACGGACGGGCCCCCTGCGTGCTGCCCGGGCAAGCGGGCGCCGGGGCCCGGGTGCGCTGCCCGGGCTCAGCCGAGGTACAGCGGCAGTCGGCCTTCCAGCGCCCCGAGCCGTTCGGTGGCCTGTGTGCGGTCCTCGATCTGCTGGGTCTGGCGGGGGCCGGGGCGTGTCCCCGACGTCAGCTGGGGCCCAGCAGCGCGTGGAAGGACGGGCCCCCTGCGTGCTGCCCGGGCAAGCGGGTACCGGGGCCCGGGTGCGCTGCCCGGGCTCAGCCGAGGTACAGCGGCAGCCGGCCTCCCAGCACCCCGAGCCGCGCCCGGTCGGCCGCCGTCGCGGGGCGCCGCCCGGTGCCCAGCAGCAGGGCGTCCGTGTCGGGGAGGGAGGCGGGGAAGGCTCCGCGCGCGACGCGCTCCAGCAGCCGCCGCGACGCGGCCAGGCCCTCGGCGGGTGGGCCGGGCACGTGCGGCAGGTGCGCGACCAGGTCCAGGTGGTGCAGCGTCCACTCCAGGACGTAGGCGTCCAGGTAGTCGGCGGCGGTCAGCACCTGGCCCTGGGTGGCCACCCGCAGGCGCGGGTCCGCGAGCGCGGCGGCCCGGCCGGCCGCGGAGCCGATGTCCGCCAGGTGGAAGCGCAGCAGCGCCGGGTCCCCGTACGCGGCGGCGAGCCGTACGGTCAGCGCGGCCAGCGGGTCCTGCCCGTCCGGCGGTTCGGGGCGGACCTCCCAGTACGACGCTGCGTCGCGGGTCGGCTCGGCCGGGGACGGGGTCACCAGCGTGATCAGCACGTCCTGGGCATCGACCACCAGATGGCACACCAGGTCCCGCACCAGCCAGCCCGCACACCCGGACGGCTGCGCGAAGTCCTCCTCCGCGAGCCCGTCCACCGCCGCCCGCAACGCCGCCCACGACCGCCCGAAGAGCCCCACCCCCCGCACGCTACCCGCCCCGCCCCCACCCGAAGCCAACCCGGGCCGGCAGCCCCGGCGGCCCGGGCCCCGCACAGGAAGTCGACCCTGCCGACTTCCTGCTTCGTGGCCTCGATTGCCTG
>NZ_JBISAI010000012.1:134973-135415 GCF_044391605.1 Kitasatospora sp. NPDC018619 | reverse complement strand
CCGCTGGGCGGGCAGTCGGGTCGGCGGATGTTTCGGTCCGTTGCTGCCTCTGGTGGGGTGCTGCGCAGGAAGTCGAAGCGGCCGACTTCCTGCGCAGCGCTGTTCCGGTCTGGCGTCCGCCGCGCGTCGAGTCGGCCGCCTTTCCACTTTCCTTTCGCTGCGCCCCTGTCGCCCGGTGCTGCGCAGGAAGTCGAAGCGGCCGACTTTTCGTGTCGGTGCTGTTGTCGGGGAGTCGATCCGGCTGACTTCCCGTTTGGCTGGGCCCCGCACAGGAAGTTGACCCCGCCGACTTCCTGCTTCGTGGCCTCGATTGCCTGCCGCTGGGCGGGCAGTCGGGTCGGCGGATGTTTCGGTCCGTTGCTGCCTCTGGTGGGGTGCTGCGCAGGAAGTCGAAGCGGCCGACTTCCTGCGCTGCGCTGTTCCGGTCTGGCGTCCGCCGCGC
>NZ_JBISAI010000012.1:3784-134875 GCF_044391605.1 Kitasatospora sp. NPDC018619 | reverse complement strand
TGTTTCGGTCCGTTGCTGCCTCTGGTGGGGTGCTGCGCAGGAAGTCGAAGCGGCCGACTTCCTGCGCTGCGCTGTTCCGGTCTGGCGTCCGCCGCGCGTCGAGTCGGCCGCCTTTCCACTTTCCACTGCGCTGCGTCCCTGTCGCCCGGTGCTGCGCAGGAAGTCGAAGCGGCCGACTTTTCGTGTCGGTGCTGTTGTCGGGGAGTTGATTCGGCTGACTTCCCGTTTTGGCCGGGCCCCGCACAGGAAGTCGACCTCGTCGACTTCCTGCTTCGTGGCCTCGATTGTCTGCGGCTGGGCGGGCAGTCGGGTCGGCGGGTGTTTCGGTCCGTTGCTGCCTCTGGTGGGGTGCTGCGCAGGAAGTCGAAGCGGCCGACTTCCTGCGCTGCGCTGTTCCGGTCTGGCGTCCGCCGCGCGTCGAGTCGGCCGCCTTTCCACTTTCCACTGCGCTGCGTCCCTGTCGCCCGGTGCTGCGCAGGAAGTCGAAGCGGCCGACTTTTCGTGTCGGTGCTGTTGTCGGGGAGTTGATTCGGCTGACTTCCCGTTTTGGCCGGGCCCCGCACAGGAAGTCGACCTCGTCGACTTCCTGCTTCGTGGCCTCGATTGTCTGCGGCTGGGCGGGCAGTCGGGTCGGCGGGTGTTTCGGTCCGTTGCCGCCTCTGGTGTGGTGCTGCGCAGGAAGTCGAAGCGGCCGACTTCCTGCTCCGTGGCTCCCGTTGCCCGGTGCTGTACGGGAAGCCGAGTCGGCCGGCTCTCCCCCTCTATCGTTGATCGATGGAAACGTCAGCAGGCTTGGCGGCCCGTCCTCGACCGAGCAGCCACCATCCGTAACGACACCGGGGAGCTGGCTCTCGTTGAAGAGGACCTACTGGCAGCCGTATTGGTGGCGGCTGCTGTTCCGTGAAGACGGTTCGTCGGAGTGGCAGGTGGTGGGCCCGGAGCCGGTCCACCGGGTTCCGAACGATGCGCTGAAGAACGCGTCCCTTGAGGTGTGGGCCCATGCCTTGCTGGAGGAGACGCCGGACGGGCTGGACGACCTGTGCGGTGACCTGCTTCTCGAGTGTTACGACGAGCCCGCGCCCGCAGAAGGCACGCCGCCCCTGTATGCACGCCGGACACGGCTGCCGGGACACCGCCTGCGGGACCCGCGCGGATAGCCGGGCACCACGCAGGAAGTCGAACCGGCCGACTTCCGGCGTGTGGGAGGGGGTCGGGGTCGCCCCGCAGGCGCGGACGAACTGACCGTGCCCCGGACCGTACGGCCCTCGCCCCCGCGGGCGAGGGTGGCGCGGGGGACGGGCCGGGCGGATCCGGCGGTCTGGTGCGCCATCTGGCTGTAGGTGGGGCCGGAGCGCGCGCGCAGTGCGTGCAGCCACCGCGCGAGCGCCCGGCCCTCCTTGTCCCGCCCAGCCAGGGCGCTGTCCAGGCGCCCCGCCGGCCGTCGCCCGGCGGGCCCGGCGGACGGACGGGGCCTCGGCGAGGCGGCGGACGAGCTCTGTGCCGAGCGGTCCGGCGCCGCCCAGGGGGGCGACGGCGGTGAGGAGGAGGACGACCGCGAGCACGGCCGCCGGCCGGCCGCCGGTCAGCGGACCGGCAGGAGGCCGCGCTCGGCGAACACCTTCCTGGCCGTGAAGGTGGCGTTCAGGGCCTTGGGGAAGCCGCAGTAGGGGGCCGAGTGCAGCAGCGCCTCGACGATCTCCTGCGGGGTGAGCCCGACGTTCAGCGAGGCGTTGACATGGACCTCCAGCTGAGGCTCGCACCCGCCGAGCGCGGTGAGCATGCCCAGGGTGACCAGCTGCCGTTCGCGCGGCGGCAGCGCGGGGCGGCTGTAGACCTCCCCGAACCCCCAGGCGACGATCTGGTGCCCGAGTTCGGGGCTGACGTCGTCCAGCGCCTCCACCACCCGCCGCCCGGCCTCGCCGTCGATCCGCTCCAGCACCTCCAGCCCGTGCGCGTACCGTTCCCGGCGGGCCTCGTCCCCGTTCGCCGACATGCTCATCCGCGCTGCTCCTCTCCCGTCGTCCGGCCGCCGGCCACCGGTGGCGGCGGCCACGGCAGAAACCGTAGGACTTGGAGTGCACTCCAGGGCAAGCCCGCCACGCTGACCCGCCGTGACAGGAAGATTTACGCTCGGAACCCCCTGAAATGGCGTCACCCCGCCCGGCCCGAGCCGAAAGATTTCCTGCGTCAGCGGCGGGCAGGGCGGGGCGGCGGGGTGGCGGGGCTCAGGCGCGGTGGTACTGGACGGGGGTGGCGACCTCGCCGCCGAGGACGGCGGCGGCGTGGCGGGCCCAGGAGGGGTTGCGCAGCAGCTCGCGGCCGATCAGCACGGCGTCGGCGCGGCCCTCGGTGAGGACGGCCTGGGCCTGGGCCGGCTCGGTGATCAGGCCGACGGCGGCCACCGGCAGGTCGGTCCCGCGGCGCACGGCCTCGGCGAAGGGCACCTGGAAGCCGGGCGCGGCCTCGATGCGGGCGTCGGGGACGATGCCGCCGGTGGAGACGTCGAGCAGGTCGACGCCGTGGGCCCGCAGCTCCTTGGCCAGGCGCACGGTGTCCTGCGAGGTCCACCCCTCGCGGCCGTCCTGCGGGTCCTCGGTGAGCCAGTCGGTCGCGGAGACGCGGAAGAACACCGGCAGCTCCTCGGGCCACACCGAGCGGACGGCGTCGACGACCTCCAGCGCGAAGCGGATGCGGCCCTCGAAGGAGCCGCCGTAGCCGTCGGTGCGGTGGTTGGCGGCGGGGGAGAGGAACTGGTGGACCAGGTAGCCGTGGGCGCCGTGGACCTCGGCGACCTGGAAGCCGGCGTCGAGTGCGCGCCGGGCGGCGTCGGCGAACTGCCGCACGATTGCGCCGACCTGATCCGCAGTCAGCTCGTCCGGCGTGGTGTGGGCGGAGGAGAAGGCCTCGGGGCTGGGGCCGACCGGCGTCCAGCCGTGCTCCTCGTCCGGGCGGACGGGGCGGCCGCGGTCGACCCAGGTGCGCTCGGTGGAGGCCTTGCGGCCGGCGTGGGCGAGCTGGATGGCCGCGACGGTGCCCTGGCTCTTCAGGAAGCCGGTGATCCGGCGGAAGGCCGCGGCCTGCTCGTCGTTCCAGATGCCGAGGTCGTACGGGCTGATGCGCCCCTCGGGGCTGACCGCGGTGGCCTCGGTGACGATCAGCCCGGTGCCGCCGGCGGCGCGGGCGGCGAGGTGGGTGAAGTGCCAGTCGGTCGGCACGCCGGCCGCCTGCCCGTCGGGGGCGGCGCTGTACTGGCACATCGCCGGCATCCAGATCCGGTTGGGGACGGTCAGGGACCGCAGGGTGAGCGGGGAGAAGAGGGAGGTGCTCATGTCGGGCTCCGGGGGGTCGGCGCGCCAGGGCGAAAGGGGTGAGCCGCACAACCTTTGCAGCTGCATCTACACTCGCAAACAATAGTTGCACACGCAGAGAGTTGCAAGGGTGCCCCCTGGGGGGCAGTCTCCCACCTGCGACAATGCGTTCCATGACCGACTCCGCCGCCACCATCACCCCGCCCGGCGACCCCGCCCCGCTCACCGTCGCCGCCGCCGCGATCGTCCGGGACGGCCGGCTCCTGGTCGTCAGCAAGCAGGCCGCCCCCGACGTCTTCTACCTCCCCGGCGGCAAGCCCGACCCGGGCGAGGACGCGCTGCGGGCGCTGACCCGCGAGCTCTCCGAGGAGCTCGGCGCGGCCCCGGTCGGCCCCCGCCACCTCGCCGACATCCGCGCCACCGCCGCCCTGGAGGGCGTGCCCATGCTGATGACCGTCTTCACCGCCGAGCTGGACCGCGAGCCCGTGCCCGCCGCCGAACTCGCCGACCTGCGCTGGACCGACGGCCGCGACGACACCCTGCGCCTGGCCCCCGCCGTGCGCGAGCACCTCCTGCCGCTGCTGCGCGAACGCGGCGACCTGGCCTGACCGGACGGGTGACCGGGCCCGGCCCGGCCCGGCGGGGAAGGGCCGGGGACGGCGACGGCCCCCGCCCGTCCAGGGCGGGGGCCGTCGCGCACACCCGGCGGACCGCCGTCAGCGGACCGCCGTCAGCGGACCGTCGTCAGCGAACCGCCGGCGGAAGGCCGGTGGAAGCTCAGCGCGCCGTCTGCGGGACCCGCTGGGCCGGCACGGCCCCGTGCCCGCCCCGCGCCCCCGCCTCGCCGGCGGCGGTGGCGGCCGCGGCGGGGGAGGCCCCCAGGGCGGTGCCGCGGGTCTCCTCCGCCCACAGCACGCAGACCAGCAGGCCCAGCGCGGTAGTCCCGGCGGCGATCAGCATGGTCGGGCCGGTGCCCAGCCCGCTCAGCGACAGCGGCAGCAGGTAGGTGCCGACGGCCGCGCCGATCCGGCTGACCGAGGTGGCCATACCCACGGCGGTGGCCCGGATCTCGGTGGGGAACAGCTCGTTGGGGTACGTCCAGTCGAGCACGTTGGGCCCGCCGCACAGGAAGGCGTACGCGCACAGCGCCAGCAGCGCGACGGCCGCCGGGGCCGCGGGCCACACGCCCAGCAGCGCCAGCGGGACGGTCATCAGCGCGAAGGACCAGATGATGACGGGGCGCCGGCCGCGGGTGTCGATCAGGCGCAGCGCCGGGTAGCAGCCGAGCAGGAAGACCAGGCTGACCAGGCCGGTGCCGAGGGTCTCCATCACGGTGCCGCCGGGCATGCCGAAGGAGGAGAGGATCTGCGGGCCGAAGGTGAGCATCGCGAACAGCGGGCCGACCTGGCACAGGAAGAACAGGCCGCAGAACAGGGTGCGGCGCCGGTAGGGCTGGGTCATCAGCAGGCGCAGCCCGGCGGGGCCGCCGCGCCCGGCCGGATCGGGCATCAGCTCCCGGCCGTCGACGCGCACGCCCAGGTGCTTCTCGACCACGTGCACCGCCTCGCCGACCCGGCCGTTGGCGGCCAGCCAGCGCGGGGACTCCGGCGAGCCGCGGCGGATCACCAGGAACACCACGCACAGCACCGTCGAGCTCGCCAGCATCCAGCGCCAGCTGCCCGGCCCGGCCAGCTCCAGGAACAGGTAGCCCACCACGTAGGCGAGTACGGAGCCGGCGTACCAGGCGACGATCTGCTTGCCGAGGAGCCGGCCGCGGTGCTTGGTCGGCGTCCACTCGGCGAGCAGGGAGGTGGCGATGGGGTAGTCGGCGGCCACGGCCATGCCGAGCACGAAGCGCAGCACGGCGATCGCCCACACCGCGTCGACCCAGAAGGAGAGCACCGAGCAGGCGACCATCACGAGCAGGTCCGCGGTGTACATCACCTCCCGGCCGATCCGGTCGGTCAGCACGCCGAAGAGCGCGCCGCCGACGAACATGCCCACCAGGGCGGCGGCGCCGATCAGGCTGACCTCGGCGGTGGACAGCCCGAGGTCCGGGCGCATCCCGATCAGGGCGACGCCGACGATGCTCAGGATGTAGCCGTCGAGCAGGGGCCCGCCGGAACAGGCCAGGGCCAGCCTGCGGTGGAACGCGGTATACGGGGCGTTGTCGATGGTCTGGGACATGTGCTGGGGGTCCTCCGGAGCGTACGGCGCGCACTGCGCACCGTGCGCCGGGTAGACGGCAGGGGAAGGCGCCGCCCACCTCGGACGGCGCCACCGCCCGGTCACGACGGGCGACCGTCCACGGTTGCCCCGCCCCCGTACGGCCGCCACCGGGCCGAAGGTCGGGGGGATTCGCGACCAAGGTCCCGAAGCGGACAGGCCCTTCGCCCGTGCCGTGGGGGCGCCCGCCCAGTCCTGCCGGGGGCGGCCCCGGGGCGGCCGCCGCCGGGTGCCGGGGGCGCGCCGCGGGCGTGACCCTTCTCACCAACGGGCCCGGCCGGCCCCGCAACTGTGGCCCGTTCCACACCGCGGCGGTGCCCCTCCGTGCGAGGGCGGCAACGCCAGGTGATCACCGCGCCCGCCGCCGCGTCGCCGCACCCGCCGCCATGCCCGCCGCAGGGGCCCCGGCGTGAGGAGGCCGTCAGCCCAGCCCGAGCCGGGCCAGGCCGGAGTCCAGCGCCGCCTCCAGGTGGTCGCAGGAGCCGGTGGTCAGGAGGATCAGCACCCCGCCCTGGACCCCGGCGAGCAGCGCCGCCGCCTCCCGGTCGGGGTCCAGGCCGGCGAGGGCCCCGCCGTCCTGGTCCCGCAGGTGGCGGATGCCCGCGGCGAGCCGGCGCTGCCACTGCGCCAGCAGTTCGGCGGCCACCGCCCGCCCCGCGCCGTCGGCCCCGCCCAGCTGGGACAGCGCCACGTGCAGCGGGCAGCTGACGCCCTGGGCGCGGTAGCGGGCGAGGACCTTGTCGCGCCACCGCAGCCAGGCCTGCCGGGAGGTGAGGGCGCCGAGCTCCGGCTGCTGGTCGTCCAGGACCCGGGCCGCCTCGAACCGGGCCACGGCCAGCAGCAGTTCGTCCTTCCCGCCGGGGAAGTAGTGGAACAGCTGGCTCTTGCTGGTCGCGGTGCGGGCCATCACGTCCTCCAGCCGCAGCCCGAACACCCCCGCCTCGCGGATCTCCCGGGCGGCGCCCTCCACGATGCGCTGCCTGGTCGCGGCGCCCTTGCGGGTCGGCGGCTGCCCCTGCCGTACGGCGCTCACGGCAGCAGCACCAGCTTGCCGGTGGTGCGCCGCGACTCCAGGTCCGCGTGCGCCCGGGCCGCCTCGGCCAGCGGGTAGCGGCCGGTGACCCGCGGGACGAGGCGGCCCGCCAGGACGAGGTCGAACAGCTCGCCCGTGCGCCGCACCAGCGCCTCGCGGGTGGGGACGTGATGGTGCACCACCGGGTACGTCAGCAGGATGCTGTTCGGCAGGTCGGTGGGCCGCAGCTCGGGCACGCCCATGAAGGGGCCGTAGTAGGCGTGCACCCCGTGCGGGCGCAGCGCCAGCTGGGAGGAGCGGAAGGTGCCGGTGCCGCCGCCGTCGTAGACGACGTCGGCGCCGCGCCCGCCGGTCAGCTCCCGCACCCGCTCCTCGAAGCCGCCGCCGGAGTGCACCAGCACGTGGTCGGCGCCGGCCTCCCGGGCGGCCGCGGCCTTCTCCTCCCGGGAGACCAGGCCGATCACGGTGCCGCCGCGCGCCTTGACCAGCTGGGTCAGCAGCCGGCCCACCCCGCCGGCCGCCGCGTGCACCACCGCCGTGTCGCCCGGGGCGACCGGATGGGTCTCCCCGGCCAGGTGGCTCGCCGTCAGGCCCTGCATCAGCAGCCCGCCCGCGACCTCGTCCGGGACGCCGTCGGGCACCCTCACCAGCGAGGCGGCCGGGACGGCCAGCAACTCCGCGTAGCTGCCCGGGTGGTAGAACCACGCCACCCGGTCGCCGACGGCGAACTGCGCCACCCCCTCGCCCAGGGCGGCGACGTAGCCCATGCCCTCGGCGCCCAGCACCGCCGGCGCCGCCCAGCCCGGGCCGCCCTGCGAACGGGCGCCGACGTCCATGAAGTTGACCCCGGCCGCGCCCAGGCGCACCAGCGCCTCACCGGGGCCGGGCACCGGGTCCGGCAGCTCGGTCCAGCGCATGACCTCGGGGCCGCCGTGCTCCTCGATCCGGATCGCGTGCATGGCAGGACACCTTCCTGTGCGGGCTCGTGGGAGAGACGGAGAGGGGAACGGGAAGCACGCTAGGCAGCCGCGATTGGACCCACAAGTCCAGAAACCCGTACGGCGACGGGCCGCCGCCCCGCGCGGGCCCGCCCGCCGCCGGGCGCCCCGAGCCCGCCACCGCACGGGCAGCGGCGGTGGCCGGAGCCGAACGGGCTTCCCGTGATGGAACGTCAGCAGCAGTACAGCCGGTGTCATGATCCTCGGAGGGCGTCCCGGACCAGGGGCGCGCCCCGGGCCCCGGGACGCCCCGCGGACGCGCTCCGGTCCTCGGGCCCGCATCAGGGGGAAGCATGCGCGGCACCGTGCCCGGCGACCGCTACCGGCTGGTGGACCGGCTGGGCGCCGGCTCGACGGGCGAGGTGCGGCGCGCCGAGGACGAGGTCCTGGGCCGCAGCGCCGCGGTCAAGGTGGTCGAACCCGCCTGCTGGACGAGCCCGGCTTCGCCGGGCGCTTCCGCGCCGAGGCCCGCGTCATGGCCCGGCCGCGCCACCCGGGCATCGTCGGCGTGTACGACTACGGGCAGGGCCCCGGGCCCGGCGCCGCAGAGGGGCGCCACCCGGCCGGCTACCTGGTCATGGAGCTGATCGAGGGCCAGCCGCTGAGCGCCGTCCTGGAACGGCGCGGCGCCCTGCCGCTCGCGCGGCCCTGGCCCTCCAGGTGCTGGAGGCGCTGGAGGCCGCGCACGGGTGCGGCATCGTCCACCGGACCTCAAACCGGCCACCCTCATGGTCCGCGGCGAGCGCACCGTGATCACGGACTTCGGCATCGCCCGGCCCGGCTGCGACGCCCGGCTGACCGCCCCGGAACGGTCCTGGGCACCGCCGCCTGCCAGGCGCCCGAACAGGCCTCCACCGGCACGGTCGCCGCCGCCGCCGCGCAGCGCGGCGCCCTCGCACCGGGCGGCGCCGGGCGGCGTCAGCGGCCGAAGCCGTCGTCCGGGGCGCCCGGCTCCGGCGGCCGGCAGAGGTGGCCGGACGCGGTCGCGTGGACGCTGTAGAGCAGCCGGTCGTCGGCCGTGAAGGTGAAGGAGACCGCCGCCCCGGGCAGCTCGGCGACCTCGGTGGCGAAGGCGAACTCCCGCTCCGAGCGCCGCAGTTCCTCCCAGCCGAGACCGGCCCCGGCGAAAGCGCCCGCCAACCGGTCGAACCGGACGCCGGTCGGAAAGGTCCGGAATTCCCCCGGCGCCTCCGCCGGAATCCGCACCGACTCGTACCAGGTGCGCAGCGAAAGGCGGTTGACGACCCGGCAGTGGCAGGATTCGAAGGTGACGTCACCGTACCCGAACCAGTGCGGCCAGCGCCGCTTCGGATTGATCCGGCCGGATTTCTCGAACGGCCCGAGCCGCTCGGCGATGTCGGCCAGATTGTCCAGCGGCCGGATTCCGCCGAGCCTCGCGGTCGCGCCGAATTCCGTCAACACCCCCACAAAATCCATGCGTTCATGATGCCACAGGGAAGTGGCGGGAAAATCGGCGCGGTGCGGCCCGCCCGGAGGAGGACCGCACCGCACCCTGGTCAACGCACCGCTAGCCCATCCGCTCCAGCGCGTCGATCAGGAACTTCAGCTCCAGCGCGCGGTTGGTGGAGCAGCTCCAGTCCGCCCCCCACGTGCCGGGCGTCTTGCCGGGCGTGTTGAACACGCGCATGGCGTCCCTCGCCACCGACTTGATGTCCTCCCGCAGCGACTTGTCGGACTTGATGATGTCGATCACCGCGTCGATCTCCGCCTGGGTGGCGTCCCGCGGCGCGGGCCGGGCGACCACGCCCCGGATACCGCCCTTCTCGTCGGGCCGCAGCCCCACCTCGGCGCCGTTCAGCAGGTTGATGTGCGAACCCTTGGCGCAGAAGTCGTCGTGCAGCACCGCGGCCCGCTTGATGCCGCAGAACCTCTTGCCCTTCGCCGCCGCGAGCCGCGGGCCGACGGCGGAGGCGCCGCCCGACACGAAGGACGCGGCGGACACCGACCCGGCCCCCTCGGCGGCCAGCTCCAGCGTGCACTCGCCCTCGGCCGCCTTCTTGGCGTCCTCGATCACCTTGCGCAGGCGGTCCAGGGCCCGCTTGGCCGCCACCGACTCCTCGAAGAACTTCCCGATGCCCTCGCTGATCCGGATGACCGCCTTGCTGACGGCCGGCAGCTTGCCCACCACCGCCACCAGGCTGGCCACGTTGAGCGCGGTCCACAGGCAGCTCTCGACATCCGCCTCGGTGAAGCACTTCTTGGCGTCGGTGACCCCGAGCACGTCGAGCAGGATCTGTCCGCCGTTCTCCTTCACCCAGTCGATGACGTCCTTGACGGCGTCCGCCTTGGCCTTGCGGAACTCGTCGACGCAGCTCTGACCGCACTGCGCCAGCAGCAGCTGCTCGTCGCTCCCGCTGAGGTCCGGGCCGGTGTCGGCCGGACCGGCCGTGCGCTCGGCGGCCCAGGCCGCCTGCGCCGCCTGCTCGTCCCTGCGCTGCTGCTCCTCGGCCCGCTGGGCCGACTGGTCGGCCTCCTGGGCCGCACCCTGGGCGTTGGCCGCGGCCTGCTCGGCCGCCGTCGCCGCCTTGTCCGCCTGCTCGGCCGTGGCCCGCGCCCTGGCGGCCTCGGACTCCGCCAGGGCCGCGGCGCCGCGGGCGCTCGCCGCGTCCTGCTCCGCCGCCGTCGCCGCGGACCGCGCCGCGCCGGCCTCGCTCGCCGCGCCGCTGGCGGCCGTGGCCGCGTACAACGCGTCGAGGTGCGCCTGCTCGTCGTACTTCGAGGTGTTGGCCTCGGCCGCCCTCGCCGCCGCGGCCTCGCTCGCCGCCTGGGCGGCCGAGGCACGCGCCTGCTGCAACGAGGCCAGCGCCCTGGCGGTGTCGGCCGCCGCCTGCGCGCTGGCCTGGGCGGCCGCCCTGGCGTCCGCGCCGGCCTTGGCCGCCAGCGCCGCCGCGCTCGCCGCGGCCTTCGCCGCCTCGTCCGCGCGCGCCCGGGCCGCGTCGTCCTGCTGCTGCGCCAGCGTCTTGCCGCTCTGGCCGACCAGCACGGCCAGCGCCGCCGCGGAGTCGCTCTGCCGGTACGGCGTACCGAGCGCGACCGCCTCGTTCCCGGCCGCGATCGCCGCGGCCGCGGTGTCACGCGCGGCCAGCGCGGACAGCGAGGCCGCATAGGCCTGGCCCGCCGTGCGCGCGCTGTCGGCCGCGGCCAGGTCGGCCTGGACCTGCGCCGCCTTCTGCGCCTGCTTGGCCTTCAGCGCCGCGGCAGCAGCCGTCTGCACCTGCGCGGCCGCGTTCTTGACGTTCTGCGCGGCCTGCTCGGAGGCGGCGATCGCGTCCGCCGCCGCGGCGTGCGCGGTGGAGGCGGCAGCGCTGGTCACGGCCACGTCGGCCTGCGCCGCGTCCGAGGCCGCCTGCGCCCGCTGGGCCGCACCGGTCGCCTCGGTGGCCGCCGCCCGCGCCGCGACCGCGCTGCGCCCGGCCGCGTCGGCCGCCGCCCGGGCCCCGCCGGCCGCGGTGGTGGCCTCGGCGGCCGCGGCCTTCGCCTGGTCCGCCGCCTGCCGGCTCTCCCGGGCGTCGGCGCTGCCGGACGCCGCGTCGGCGGCGGCCTCCAGGGCCTTCTGCCGGGCGGTGGCGGCATCCTTGCGGGCCTCCGCCGCCGCGGCGGCGTCCCGGGCGAGGTAGGCCTGAGCCTCGGCCGTCTTCGCCGCGCTCTCCTTGTCCGCCGCCGTCTTCGCGGCGCTCTGGGCGGTGCTCAGCGCGGTGGCCGCGGCGGCCTGCTTCTGCGCCGCGGCGGCCTCGGCGACGGCCGCCTTGGCCCGCTCGCTGTCCGCCCTCTGCCGTGCGGCGGCCGCGTTGGCGTGCTCCTGCTCGGCGACGGCCCGCTTGGCGTGCGCGTCGGCGGCGGCGGCCTTGGCGTCCCGCTCGGCCTGCTGCGCCTGCTCCCGGTCCGCCTTGGCCCGGGCGGCGGCCTTGGCCGCCTGGTCGGCCTGGGCGGCGGCGGCATCGGCGGCGGCCTTGGCCTGGTCCGCGGCCTCCTGGGCGGCGGCGCGCTGGAACTCGGCCTGGGTGGCGTGGGTCTGCGTGTCGGCCAGGGCGTAGAGCGCGCCGCTGTCGGCCTGGCCGGCGGAGACCGCGTTCAAGGTGGTCTCGATCGCCTTGGCCGCCGTCTGCGCGGCCGCCGCCGACGCCTTGGTGACCTGCGCCGACTGCAGCGCGTAGGTCAGCCCGCGGCCGTACGGGGTGCCGTTGAGCCCGGCCGTCTTCCCGGCGTCGGCCTGTGCGTTGGCCGCCCGGTCGGCCTGGGCCTTGGCGGAGGCCGCGGCCTGCCGGGCGACGGTCAGCTGGGCGCTGACCGCGCTGCGGGCGTTGGCCATCGCGGTGGTGGCGTCGGTGAAGGCCTGCGGCTTCGGGTAGCCGGACTCGTTCGGCGACCTGCCCTGCCAGTACTTCTGGAAGACCAGCATCCGGCTGACGATGAACGCCTGGCCCTGGGCCTCGACCATCGCGGTGGTCGCGGTCCGCAGGTCCTGGTAGGCCTTCAGGTCGGCGTCGACGATGTCGCCGCGCTGCTTGGCCTGGGCGGCCAGCTCGGCCTGCCACTCGGCGCTGGCGGTGGCCACCACCTCGTTGAGGATGTGCGCCGGGTCGAGCGGGTCGCTCGCGTCGCAGCCGGCCCACTGGGCCTTGAGGTCCTCGACCTCGGTGCGGAACTCCACCGAGTCCTTCGCCGGAGCGGTGGTGGGCAGGCCGCCGAGCCGGATGAAGCGGGCGATCTGGTAGGCCGACAGGCGCTTGAGGATGTCCTCGTTGACGAAGAACCCGTACCAGCCGGGCGCGTTGCCCTCGGCGGCCCGGCGCTCCTGGTAGATCGCGATCGCCCGGTCCAGGGCGGCCTGGGACGGCTTCGGCAGGCTCACCGGGGCACCGACCTTGGCGTCGCCGAGGAAGGCCCGGATCGGGGCGCCGTAGCCGGGCCTGTTCAGGAAGGACAGGTAGTCGGGGCCGGCGACCGCGAACGGCTTGGTGATGTCCGTCCAGGCCTGCTCGCGGGCCAGCTCGGCGTTCTGGATCGCGCGCTGGTCGCTCTCGTCCTCCACCGCGGCCACCGCGATCGGCCCGTACCCCCACCCGCTGACCGCCGCGGCGCGCGCGTCGGCGCCCGTGCCGGCCAGGGCCTTGGAGGTCAGGGCCTTGACCTTGGGCCCGCCGGCGTGCATCGCGGAGGCCAGCGAGCAGCGGTCGTCGCGGACCACGCTGTCGGCGATCGCCACGTCCGAGGCCTCGACGTCCGACAGCGCGCGCTGCCAGATCCGGACGTCGGCGATCCGCCCGGGCAGGTAGTCGCCCGGCTGGCCGGCCCACATCCCGCGGCCGATGTTCAGCTCGCCGGCGGCCTTCCAGGTGGTGGTGTGCGGGGAGGTGGCGACCTTGACGCCGTTGACGAACAGCCGGATCTCGCTGGCCGCGGCGTCGTACTCGCCGGTCAGGTGGGTCCAGTCGTTCACGGCCAGCGCGGCGGTGCCGTTCGCGGTGTCCCAGCCGGTGTTCTCCGAGTCGCCGCGCGGTATGCCGAACAGCGGCTTGCCGTCCGGGTTCACCTTCAGGTAGAAGCCGGAGACCCGGCTGCCGTCCTCGGTGACCACCGAGTACGAGGCGTCCGGCTTCTTGCTCAGCTGCACCCAGGCGGAGACCGTGAAGGACTGGTCGGTCGGCACGGTCAGCGGGACGGAGTCGTACTGGTTGGTGCCGTCCAGCCGCAGCGAGCGCACGGTGTGGCCGGGGACGCCCCAGATGACCTCGTTGTCCGTCCCGGGGCCGGCGTGGGCACCGTTGTGGTGGACGGCGCGCGGGCCGCCCTCGACGAGGTTCGGCGCGGTCTTCTCGTCGCTGTACTCGTACGTGTAGTGGGCGACCTCGCCGTTGACGGCGAAGGCCGGCAACGCGGGTGCCCCGGCCGGGGCGGCGGCGCGGGCGGGCGCCGCGCCCGCCGCGGAGGTCACCAGCGACATCGCCGTGGCGATCGCGGTGACGCTCAGCACCCTCGCCACGGCGCGGCGCGCCCGGCGTGAGCGGATCAGTAATCTGGTCTGCATGGGAGTGGCTGTTCTCCTGGATGGTGGCCGCACGATGGGCCGCCCGGGGTGCGGGCGGGAGCACCAGGAGCGCGCGCCGTCGCGGCGCGGCGGCGCGCCCGTGCGGCCCGGCGACCCGTCAGCCCGCGTCCCGCGCAGGGCCGTTGCTGGGTCGTCCACCGCACGGTTCGCGTCGTCCGCGTCGATCGGCACGTGAGCGGTCGAGCGCCGGGACGGCGCGTCGACCGCATGCGGGCAGGGCGAAGCGCCCCCGTGCGGTCCAACCCCCCGGTCCCTGCGGTTCTTCCCCCCGGAAGACGGCCGCCCGGCCGGTGAGGGCCAGGGGCGGCGCGGCAACCCGCAGCTGATGTTCGACCAGATCGTTCCACCCGCGTACGACGCATCGGTACCGCCGATCGGCGGGGGGCCCGACCCGCCGATCGGCGGGGGCGGGAGTCGGCGGCCGCCTCGAAGCGGCGCCCGGCCCGCCCGGGGCCGCAGGGCGGCGGCGGAGCAGTGCCGGGCGCGGCCGGCCCGCACCGCCCTGGCCACGGGCCGGCACCGGCGCGCCGCGCCGGGAAGCCGAACGCCCGGGCGCCGTCGGCGGGTTGGGGCGGCCCGGCTCCGGGCCGCCCGGCGGCGGGAAGTCGCAGTTCTCCCTCCACCCCGCGCGCGGGGCCCCGGCGGCGTTCGGGGCCCCGGCGGGGTCCGGGCTCAGCGCCCGACGAAGTTCTTGGCGAGCAGCAGGTCCAGCACGTTGGTGTGGAAGTCGGGGAAGTCCATCGGGACGATCCCGAAGTGGATGGCCTGGTCCCTGCGGGCGTTCAGGTAGTCGAACACCGGCGGCATGATCGCGTCCGCGTTCAGCTTGGGCCACTTGCCGCCCGCGTAGCTGGTGAAGTTGATGTACATCTTCGGCGAGTTCTGGTTGAAGTACGCCTGGTCGAACTGGTTGACGACGGCCCGGGCCTTGCCGTCGGTGCCGACGCCCTCGTACCGGTCCTGGGTGTCCATCAGGCCGCTGTTGCCCCAGTGCATGACGTTCCAGGTGGAGTCGGAGCTGGTGTCGAAGTCCGCGAGCAGCACGATCTTGCCGCGGGCCTCCCCGAGCCGGGGCCACCAGGGCGCCGTCCAGAACAGGTTGCGGAAGCCGAAGCCGTCCAGGTGGTACTGCATGCGGCGGAGGAACTCGACGGAGCTGATCGGGTTGCTGCCCGCGCGCTCGTCCCGGATCCGCATGACCAGGGCCTCGCGCGGCGACTGCTGGAAGAAGGTCCGGCACTGGCTCAGCACGGTGGACAGGGTGGTGCCCTGGTAGAAGCGGTCGTGGAAGACGCCGAGCCAGTTCTTGGTCTCGCGGTCCTTCAGCGGGAAGCCCTGGCAGCGGATGTCCAGGAAGCGGATGCCCCGCTGGAGCTGCTGGGGGACGCCCCAGTTCTGGGTGTGCGACCACTCGGTGCCGTTCATCGGGTCGGTGCAGCAGGAGTCGTGGGTGCCCGGGATGGTCAGCTGGGTGAGGGAGAGGCCGTCGGGCAGGGAGCCCATCCAGGTGTTGCTGTTCCAGGAGGCGGCTGCGGCCGGCGTGGCGGCGCAGGTGACGCCGAGGGCGGCGGTCAGCGCACCGCCGCCGAGGGCGGTGCTCCACCGCAGGACGTCGCGGCGGTTGGGTGTGGCGCTCATGGTCGGCTCCGTGGTCTCGGTGTCGGTCTGGCTCCGTGCATGGCTGACTACGGGGGCCGGTCCGAGGCCGGTTCAGCGCCGGTGCCGCGGGGCGCGCAGGAAGTCGGCGGGGCCGACTTCCTGCGCGGGGGTGGCTCGTTGGAGTCCCGTGAATCGCACAGGAAGTCGATGGGGTCGACTTCCTGTACGGAGTGGACGGGCGGCCGGAAGCGGCCTCCCGTCCCGGCGGCGGTCCTAGGGCGTGTCTGACAATTCTCGCCGGGTGCGCGGCGTCGGGGCACGCACCCTCGCCGCGTTGTCGTCGGTCGCCAATGCTCCGCAGTGGCTCCCTCCTCCGCCTTGCGATGCACGCACCCCGACGCCGCGCCCTGGTCCGACGCGAATTGTCAGACACGCCCTAGGGGTGGTCGGGGGCGGGCGGGGCGGACTTCCGGGCCTGGACGCGGCACTGGCTGAGGGCGTAGGCGATGCGTCGGTCGGAGGGGAGGGTGGTGGTGAGGAGTTCGCCGGCCGAGACGAGGGTGGTCCAGTAGAGGGCCGGGTCGCCGGTGCGCGGGAGGGGGTGGGTGGAGGCGAGGGAGAGGTAGGCGGCGGTGAGGTTGCCGGTGGTGAACCAGCGGTGGAGGCCGTGGCGGTGGCCGGGGCGGATGCCCCCGATGGCCTCCATGGCGGTCAGGAAGTGCTCGACGACCGCGAGTTCGGCCTCGGTGAGGGTCTTGGGGACGTCGAAGACGCCGAGGGCTTCGAGGAGTTCGCCGGTGTCGTTCTCGGTGTCGGGGCGCGGGTCGGCGAGGAGGGCGTCGTAGCAGTCGGCCAGGCGGCGGGAGGTCTCGGCCTGGGGGATGTCGAGGGCGAGGCAGACGGCGCGGGCGGTGGGCAGGGGTTGGTGGCCGAGGCGGGCGAGGAGGGCGTAGGTGGCGGCGGGGGTGGCGCCACGGGAGAGCGTGTGGCGGGCGAGGGTGGCGAGGTGCATCAGGAATCGGGCTTTCAGGCGAGAGCGGGCGAGGGGGCGACGAGGGCCCAGACGTACTTTCCGATGCCGCAGGGGCGGGAGGCGCAGCCCCATCGTTCCGCGAGTTCGTTGACGATGAACAGTCCTCGTCCATGTTCGTCATCGGAGGCGGGGGAGTTGAGGGCGGGGCGCCCGCTGCCGGCGTCGTGGACTTCGAGGCGAAGTCGCGAGTTGACGAGCGCGAAGCGGACTTCGACGTGCCGGTCGCCGGGGGCGTCGCAGTGCCGGACGGCGTTGGCGAAGAGCTCGCCGAGCAGGAGCTCGGCGGTGTCGCGGTAGCGGTCGCCGGAGGGGAGGCCGGAGAGGTAGGCGCGGAGGAGGTGGCGGGCGAGGGGCGTGGACTCGGCCCGGGAGTCGAGGCGCGCGACGAACAGGCGGGGACGGCGGGCGGTGAGCATGGCGAGGCACCTCGGGGAGAGTGGGCGGGTGGGAGCGCTGTGCGCCGCGCGAGGCATGGGTTTCCTGTGGTGGGATTCGTGCGGAAGTGGAGGACTGACGATGCGTGAATCTAAACTGGATCCATCGGCTTCGGCCCCTCAAGGCTTTCGGCGCTCAATTTCGCAGGTTGCAAGGCGGCAGGAATGACTCAGACCCAGCTCGGGCGAACAAATCTGAGTATTAGTCAGATTTCGAACCTCGAAAGAGGGGCTCGCAATTCCACACTTGAGTGGGTCCGCGTTGCTGACCAGGTTCTTGGTACCGGGGGACATTGGAACTGACGTACTGGACCCTCAAGGGTTCGTCATTCCTGCGGGGCTACCCGGAGGTGTCACGGCTGAACAAGGAGCCGAACGTGTTCGACTCCTTCTGAATCGGCAGGAGCGAATCAACAGGGATACAGCTCCGCTGATCTATGTGATCCTTGATGAAAGCTGCTTGCGGACCGTGGTTGGCGGGGATGGAGTGGTCATGTCCCAACAGCTGGTGCATGTGGAGCAGTTGGCTCGGCGGCCCACCTACGTGGTCCAAGTGGCGCCCTTTGGTCTCGGTGCACTTCGCCCGTTCATGCGGTCCATGTCGCTGCTCGACCTTGGCGACGGTACTTCGCTCGGGTACACCGAGACGCATCAGCGGGGATACCTGGAGAACGATCGGGCAACAGTGTCAGCTTGGGCTAGGGAATACGATCTGTTCCAGGTGGAAGCGTTGCCGCAGGCGGCATCGCTCACAATGATCAGCAAGGCGCGAGGGACTCTTCAACATGAGCTAGAACGTCGACTTGACGGGTGCGGCTTGGAGCAAGAGCAGCTACAGCGGCAATGGTGGACAGTGCGTTGAGGTGGCCTCTGACTTCCCGGGTCTGATGCCTGTGCGCGACTCCAAGGACCCTGAGGGTCCGGCGCTGGTCTTCTCGGCGGGGTGCTTGGGCATCGTTCCTCGCCGCCGTCCGCGGGGGCGAGTTCGGCAAAATCTGAACCCCCGCCCCGCAGGCCCGGACCGCCTCTCGGTCCGGGCCTGCGGGCGCGGTTCAGGCGGCGTTGCAGTGCGTCAGCGTGCGGAAGTCGTGGTGGTGGTTGACGGTCAGGTAGACCTCACCCCCGGCCGCGCGGACAAGCCTCGTCAGCCCCCGCTTCTTCGCGGGGTCGTAGCCGCCCCCCGGAACGTCGTACTCGCGGTAGGCCCCGGCGGGCAGCTGGTGGTCGGCGTTGCCGTAGGCCGCGCCGCCCTGGACCCGCCGCCCGTTGTCCCAGGTGGAGATCCCCCACGCCGTCGGCCACGGCTGCGCGCGCCACTGCGTGCAGGCGGTGTTCACGGTGGGGTCCGTCCGTGCGTCGAACGGGTTCGGATCGAGCATCCGCGGCGAGGAGTGGGCCGCCGGCACCACGACGGCCAGGCCGCCCGCCAGGGCGAGGGCGCCCACGAGGAGACGAAGGTGCTGCTTCTCCACGGAAGAGGCCTTCCTGCGCGTGATCGATCGAGGCGGGCGGGACGCCGACACCCCGGTCAGTTCTTGCACGCATCGCCCCGGCCCGTCAGCCCGCACCCCGGCGCCGCGCCCGACGGCCACCCGGACGGCGCCCCGCCCGCGCACGCCCGCACCCGCCCTCCCCTCCGCCGCCCTCCCACCGCCGCGTGACGCAACCGGGGGATACCCAGGACCGCGCCGCCGGCCGCCCCGGTCAGGTCAGTGACCCCGTTTCCCCGTGCAGTCGGATGACTGATGCCTGCCCTGCGCCCCCGCCGCCACAGTGGAACTGCTCCGCGGACGAACGCCGGAGCGGCACCCCTGGCAGCAGCGAGAACAGAGGAGACCACGATGAACCTGCGGCGAACGGCGATGAGGCTCGCGGTGGGCGCCGCCGCGGTGGCCGGGGCGGTCGCCGCCACGACGACGACCGCGAGCGCCGACGTCCTCACCACGATCCAGACCGGCGCCGGCAAGTGCCCCGCCAACTGGGTGTGCCTGTGGAGCGAGAACAACTTCATCGTCGGCAACCCGAAGGGCGGCACCGACTACGGGGCGATCGGCTCGGACCAGAACGTCCCGGACATGGGGCACCTCAAGTTCGTGGCCCAGGAGACCCGCTGGAAGGGCATGCAGGACGAGGCCTCCTCGGTCGTGAACAACACCGGCAGCAGCATCTGCTTCTACGAGCACAACAACTACGGCGGCCTGGAGTTCAGGATCGGCCCCCGGGAGCAGTGGGCCTCGGTCCCGTCGTGGATCAACGACAGGATCAGCTCCTTCAAGTACTGCTGACCCCCCTCCCGACACCTGACACCCGACACCCGACACCCGAACGGAACTGATCACCGTGAAGCTCTCCACGAACCTGGCCAGGCTCGGTCTGGCCGCCGCCGCCGCGGCCGGGCTGGTCCTGACCGTGGCCGGCTCCGCCGGAGCCACCAACGTCTACAACATCGGCCACGGGGCCGGCTCGTGCCCCAGCGGCTTCGTCTGCCTGTGGTCGGAGGCCAACTTCATCCAGGGCACCTTCTACAACGACGCCAAGTTCGGCGCCTTCGCGTCCGACCAGAACACCGGCGACATGGGCAAGCTCCAGCGCGTCGCCAGCACCGACAAGGGCATGCAGGACGTCACCTCGTCGGTGCTGAACAACACCAGGAGCAGCGTCTGCTTCTACGAGCACAACACCTACGGCGGCCTGGAGTTCAAGGTCGGCCCCGGGGAGCACTGGCCCTCCCTCCCGTCGTGGATCAACGACAGGATCAGCTCCTTCAAGTACTGCTGAGCCGGCCCCTTCCCCCGACACCCGACACCCGACACCCGAACGGAACCGATCCCCGTGAAGCTCTCCACGAACCTGGCCAGGCTCGGTCTGGCCACCGCCGCCGCCGTCGGGCTGGTCGTGACCGTGGCCGGCTCCGCCGGCGCCACCACGATCCTCGGCATCGGCCACGGCGCCGGAGCGTGCCCCGCCAACTACGTCTGCCTGTGGTCCGAGGGCAGCTTCATCAGCGGCGAGCCCTACAACAAGTTCGGGGCGATCGCCTCGAACCAGAACATCAGCGACCTGGGCAAGCTGAAGCCGGACGGCGCCCTGTGGCAGGGGATGCAGGACGTCGCCTCGTCCGTGGTGAACAACACCGGCAGCAGCGTCTGCTTCTACGAGCACAACACCTACGGCGGCCTGGAGTTCAGGGTCGGCCCCCGGGAGCAGTGGGCCTCGGTCCCGTCATGGATCAACGACAGGATCAGCTCCTTCAAGTACTGCTGAGCCCCCCCGGCCGCGGGCCCGGACCCGGGGCAGCCCGGTCCGGGCCCGCGCGCCGTCAGGAGCCGGCGGTGGCGGCCTCCAGGGTGGTGGCCATCACCGGGCTGGTGAAGGTGTTCGTCGCGTCCCCGGGGGAGAGGTGGTAGGAGCCCCACTTCAGGTAGTCGCGGTCGCCGTCCCAGGTGGTGCCGGTGAACGTCCCCGAGCCGGTGGTGAAGGTCTGCTTCACGCCGTCGAACCAGAAGTCGACCGTGCCGTCCGTGCGCCCCAGGCGGATCTTCAGCGCGTACGAGTGCCAGGCGTCGTTCGTGGTCCGCGCGGTCCACAGCGTGTGCGCCGCGTGGGCGGTGTCCCACTCCTGGAGGCGCAGGCGCCCGTCGGCGACGTCGATCTCCAGCGGGTGGTTGGCGGTGCCGGTGCTCGGCGAGCACTTCAGCTGGAAGACGTACCGGCTGTCGGTGTCCCGGACGTCCAGCCGGGACGACCAGCCCAGGTAGAAGGTGTCGCCCTCCTTCAGGTTCGGGCCGAGCGTCTCGCAGCGCTCCTGCCCGGCGGCCTGGAAGGCCCGCCACACGCGGCCCTTGGCGGGGTCGCTCACCACGGAGAAGCCGCCGGGCGCGCACTGGACGGCCGTGAACGAGGACGGGCCGGTGGCGGTGCTCGGGGTCCACAGCACCGTGCCGGCGGCGGGAGTGTCGGGGGTGTCGGCGCCGACGGCGGAGGAGGCCGGGCCGCAGGCGATCGCGACGGCGCCGAGGGCGGCGGCCGCGGCGGCGGCACGGCGGCGGGGGCTCAGAAGGGGCATGACTCTCCCGGGGACGAGTGGCCGATACGAGCGGGCAGCGATTCGACCACCGCGCCGCCCGCCCGGCCAGACGGACCGGCCGACGGAAGGTCCCTTTCGGACACTTCCGCCGGCCGTCTTCTCCGGGTGAACCCGTTCCCGCCCCCGTCCGTTACGGGCTACCGCTCGCGCGGCCCCCGCGAGGCGTCCGCCGCGTCCGCCGCGCCCGCCGCGTCCTCGTCGTACGAGGACGTCCCCTCGTCCAGCAGCGGCTCCTGCGTCTTGAGGTGCGCCGGGGCCAGCGCCCGCAGCGCGTGGTAGCCGGTGATGACGACCAGCGTGCCGAGCGCGATGCCGCTGAGGCTGAAGGTGTCGGTGAACTTCAGCGTCACGTTGCCGATGCCGATGATGATGCCCGCCGCGGCCGGCACCAGGTTCAGCGGGTTGCGCAGGTCGACCCGGGCCCTGGTCCAGATCTGCGCGCCGAGCAGGCCGATCATGCCGTAGAGGATCACCGTGATGCCGCCGAGCACCCCGCCGGGGACCGCGGCCACGATCGCGCCGAACTTCGGGCACAGGCCGAACAGCAGCGCGAAGCCCGCCGCCGCCCAGTACGCCGCCGTCGAGTAGACCCGGGTGGCGGCCATGACGCCGATGTTCTCCGAGTACGTGGTGTTCGGCGGCCCGCCGACGGCGGTGGAGAGCATCGAGCCGATGCCGTCCGCGGAGATCGCGGTGCCCAGCCTGTCGTCCAGGTTCGAGCCGGTCATCTCGCCGACCGCCTTGACGTGCCCGGCGTTCTCCGCGACCAGCGCGATCACCACGGGCAGCGCCACCAGGATCGCCGACCACTGGAAGGACGGGCCGTGGAAGGTCGGCAGGCCGATCCAGTCCGCCTTGCCGACGCCCGACAGGTCCAGCCGCCAGTGGTCGGACACGTGCCCGCCGCCGTCCACCGAGTGGATCTTCCCGAAGACCCGGTCGAACAGCCAGGAGATCCCGTAGCCGAACAGCAGCCCCAGGAAGATCGCCACCCGCGACCAGAAGCCGCGCAGGCACACCACGGCCAGACCGGTGAACAGCATCACCAGCAGAGCCGTCCACTGGTCCTGCGGCCAGTACGTCGAGGCCGTCACCGGCGCGAGGTTGAAGCCGATCAGCATGACCACCGCGCCGGTGACGATCGGCGGCATCGCGGCGTGGATGATGCGCGCCCCGAACCGCTGGACCGCCACGCCCACCAGGAACAGCGCCACGCCCACCACGAACACCGCGCCCGTCACCGTCGCGCTGGTGCCGCCCTGCGCCCGGATCACCGCGGCCACGCCGACGAAGGACAGCGAGCAGCCCAGGTAGCTGGGCACCCGGCCCCGGGTCGCGAGCAGGAAGATCACCGTCGCGACGCCGGACATCATGATCGCGAGGTTCGGGTCGAGCCCCATCAGCACGGGCGCCACGAAGCTCGCCCCGAACATCGCCACCACGTGCTGGGCGCCGAGCCCTACCGTGCGGGGCCAGGAGAGCCGTTCGTCGGGGCGGACCACCGCCCCCGGCGCGGGCGTGCGCCCGTCACCGTGCAGCTTCCAGCGCACGCCGAGATCCATGGTGAGGTATCGCTTTCTCTGTACTTCCGGGGAACCGTCCGCACCATTGTCCCGGCCGCCGGGTGTCCCGGCGGTCACACACACCCGCGTGAGCTGCGAAGACGTGGGGAGGGGCCTGGCGGGCCCGGTGCTGTCGGGGATCTTACGGCCCCGCCCCGAGCGCCCGCCCCCGCGCCCCGGACGCCCGCCCCGGACGCCGCCCCCGGCCCCCGGATCAGCCCCTGGGCCGCCGCCCCCACTCGCCGGCGCCCAGCGGGCGGTCGTAGCCCGGCCGCCCCGTGCCCGCGCCGGGCGGTGACCGTCGGGCTGCCGCTGTCCAGGTCGACGTCGAAGGACGCGCTCTCCACCTTGCTGCCGCAGCCCACCCCCCTCGCGTAGCCGTTCCGGGCCAGCGGCGCGCCCTTGGTGACGACCCGCGCGTGCAGCGCCTCCAGGACGACCGTCTCCTTCCCGCTGCCCTGGACGGTCAGCGCGACCCGCTGCTCCCCGGAGGCGACCGCGCCGAGGGCGGCGGCCCGGCGCGGTCGCCTCCGGCTCGTTGCGGGCGGGCCGACCTGCTGGGGCGGCCGGTTGACCAGGAAGCGCTGGTAGCAGGGGTTCCCGTAGACGTAGGGGCGGGTCGCGGCCTTCAGCGGCGCGGGGCCGGCGCCGCAGGCCCCACGGCACGGGCGACGCTCCGCGACCGGCGGATCGCCAATCGTCATATGATTGTCATATACATCCGAGGGGGGTGCGTGGAGTTCCGACTGCTGGGCTCGGTGGCGGTGGTGGCCGCGGACGGCCGCGAGCTGCCGGCCGGATCGGCCAAACGCCGCAGCCTGTTGGCCATGCTCCTGCTCAACCCCGGGGCGCCGGTCACCGTCGAGCGGCTCACCGAGACCCTCTGGGACGAGGAACCGCCCCGGCACTCGCGCACCGTCATCCACAACCACGTCTCCGGGCTGCGCGCCCTGCTCACCGCCCACGACGCCCCCGGCGCCGGCGTCGAACTCGTCACCGACAACGGCGCCTACCTGCTGCGGGTGCCCGACCAGGCGGTGGACGCCGTGCGCTTCGACCAGCTGGTGGCCCGCGCCCGCGCCCTGGACGACGCCCGCCGGGCGGCCGCCGCCCTGCGCGAGGCCCTCGCCCTGTGGCGGGGCCCCGCCCTGACCGGCACCACCGGCAGCCTGCCCCTGCGCAGCGCCGCCCAGGCCCTGGAGGAACGGCGGCTGACCGCCACCGGGGAACTGGCCCGCGCCCACGGCCGGCTCGGCGAGCACGGCGCGGCCGCGAACCTGCTGCACACCGAGGCCACCGCCAACCCGCTGCGCGAACCGCTGGTCGCCGACCTCATGCACGCCCTCGGCCGCGCCGGACGCCGCTCGGAGGCCCTGGACTGGTTCCACCGCACCCGCCGCGCCCTGGCCGAGGAACTCGGCATGGGCCCCGGGCCGGAACTCACCGAGGCCTACGCCCGCCTGCTGCGCACCGACGCGCAGCCGGGCCGCGCCGACCGGGTGCCACCCGCCCGCCGCCCCGGCGACCAGCCGCCGCACCGCCCGCCCGCCGAGCGCCCGCCCGCCGAGCACCTGCCGCCCGTACGGGTGCCCACCGTCGGCGGCCCGGCCTCCGTCCCCGAACAGCGCCCCGCCCCGGCCGCCCCCGCACCCGCCGCCGGACCGCCGCCCGCCGCCCCCGGCCCGCACACCCCCTGGCCCTTCCCCCGCCGCCCGCGCGGCTTCGCCGGCCGGGAGGAGGAGCTGGCCGCGCTCGACCGGGCCACCGCCGCCCCCGGCGCCGTCGCCGTGCTCACCGGCGGCGCCGGCGTCGGCAAGACCACCCTCGCCCTGTACTGGGCGCACCGCCGCCGGCAGGACTTCCCCGACGGCCGGCTCTTCGTCGACCTGTGCGGCCACAGCCCGCTGCCGGAGCGCGACACCGCCGCCGTCCTGCGCGAGCTGCTGCTCGCCCTGGGCCTGCCCGCCGAGCGGATGCCCGCCACCCCCGAGGCGATGGCCGCCCGCTACCGGGAGCTGACGGCCGGTCGCCGGATGCTGATCGTCCTGGACAACGCCCGCCGCTCCGACCAGGTGCGCCCGCTGCTGCCCGACGGCGACGACTGCGTCACCCTGGTGACCAGCCGCGACCGGCTCGGCGGCCTGGTCGCCTCCGACGCCGCCCGCCCCGTGCCGCTCGCCGAGCTCTCCGCCCCGCAGGCCGTCTCGCTGCTGGCCGCCACCCTCGGCCCCGACCTGGTCGCCGCCGAGCCCGAGGCCGCGGCCCGGCTGGCCGGGCTGTGCGACGGCCTGCCGCTGGCCCTGCGGCTGGCCGCGGCCCGCCTGGCCACCGGCCCGGCCCGGGCGCTGTCCGCCCTCGCCGACGAACTCGCCGACGAGCAGGACCGCCTGGACCTCCTCGACGTCGAGGACACCAGCGTCGCCGCCGCCCTCGCCCTGACCGTCCAGCACCTGGGCGACTGCGCCCGCCGGACGTTCCGCAGCCTCGGCGCCCACACCGGCGCCACCCTGGACAGCCGCACCGCCGCCGCACTGGCCGGCTGCCGCCCCGAGGAGGCCGCCGAGGCGCTCGCCCAACTGGCCGCCGCCCACCTGATCGTCCAGATCGGCCGGGACGCCTACACCCTGCACGACCTGGTCCGCCTCTACGCCCGCAGCCTGCCCGGCGGCACCGACACCCAGGTGCTGCCCCGGCTGCTCGACCACCTGCTCAACACCCTCCTCAGCGCCTGCGCCGCCGCCGAGCCGGGCAGCGAGCCGTGCTGCACCCTGCCGCCCGGCACCCGCCGCCCCGCCGAGGTCCGGCCCTTCCCCGACCGGGCGGCCGCGCTCGCCTGGTACGCCGCCGAACGCGACACCCTGCGCGGCGCGGTGGAGGCGGCCGTCGCCGCCGGGCTGCACGACCGCGCCTGGCGCCTGGTGCTGCTCCAGTGGCCGCTGATCGTCTGGCAGGTCCGGGACGGCTGGGTGCCGCTGCTCGAACACGGCCTGGCCGCCGCCGAGGCCGACCGCGACCCGGGCGCCCAGTCCCGGGCCCGGGCCCTGCTGGGCTGGGTCCTGCTGGAGGAGGGCCGCCCCGAGCCGGCCCTGGTCCACCTGGAGCGCGCCCCCGACCTCGCCGCCCGGGCCGGCGACAGCACCGCCCAGGCCGTCGCCCTGGTCAACCACGCCGTCGCCCTCGCCCGCCACGGCGACCGGGCCGGCCGGGCCCGGGTGCGCGGGCTGCTGACGCAGGCCCTGGCGCTGGCCGAACGGGCCGCCCGCGCCGACCTGGTCGCGCTCGCCCGCCAGCACCTGGCCGGCGAGTGCCTGGCCGCCGGCGACGCCGAGGAGGCCGCCCACCACGCGGCCCGCGGCCTGGCCGTCGCCGAACCGCCCTTCCCGGTCACCCGCCGGGTGGTCCTGCAGACGCTCTACGGGCGCGCCCTGGCCGCCACCGGCCACCCCGAGGAGGCCGCCCGCCACCTCGGCGCCGCCCTGCGCACCGCCCGCGCCCACCAGTACGAGGAGGGCGAGGCGCAGGCCGCCGCGGCCCTGCGCGCCCTGCCGGCCGGCCGCGCCGCCGCGGCCGTACCCGCCCCCGCCGCCACCACGCCCGTGCCCGCGACGCCCGTGCCCGCCACGGCCGTTGCCGACGCGCAGCACTGACGGACCGCCCCGCAGGGAAGGATGGACGACGGGGGGAGCCCGGGCAGCGGGCGAAGCCGGCACCCACCTGCCCGAGGGGGTTTCGCGATTGACCACGCCGCCGCCGAACCGTCAGAACGAGCTGCTGGAGCTGTACAAGCTCGCCGTGGAGATGGCCGACCGGGTCTCGGCCCGCCGGGGCAGCGCCAACACCTTCTTCCTGTCCGTGCAGACCGCGCTGGTCACCCTGATCGGCTTCGGCATCCCCAAGCTGTCCGAGTCCCCGTGGTGGGTGCCGACGGCCGTCGCGCTGGCCGGCATCACCCTCTCCGGCGCCTGGTGGATGCAGCTGCGCAGCTACCGGGACCTCAACGGCGCCAAGTTCAGGGTCATCAACAGCCTGGAGGACAAGCTGTCCGCGCGGATCTACACCGACGAGTGGGACGCCCTCAGGAACACCGCGGCGGGCGGGCGCAGCCACCGGCACTACACCGAACTCGGCACCACGGAACGGCTCGTGCCGATGATATTCGCGGCGGCCCACCTGATCCTGCTCACCGGCACGCTCGCCACCGGCACACTGGCGGTATGAGCCACCTCGATCCCATCGCCGAACTGATCCGCTCCTGCCTGCCCACCGAGGCCAGACCCCCGGCAGGCTCCGACGACCTCTTCCGCATCTACGCCGTGCTGCTCCAGGCCAAGGGCGAGCAGGTCACCGACGAGGACGTCCACAACGCCTGGACGGCCTGGACCCAGAGCACCGACGACAGCCACCGGGCCCTGGTGCCCTTCGACGACCTCGACGCCCGCACCCGCGCCCTCGACGCCCCGTACACCCTCGCCATCCGCACCGCCGCCCGCCGCCTGCACCGCCCTGCCGCCGGTTAGCAGTTCGCCGGTCAGGAGTTCGGGGCCCCGCCGGTTCCCCCCGACGGGCCGCGCGGGGCCCGGCCCGTACCTCCCGGCAGGGGCCGGTGCGCCTCAGGCGCCGGGGGCGGCGGCCGCGAGGTCGTCGACGGTGCCGGACATGACGGTGCGCAGGTGGCGGGTGAGGTGCTCGACGGGCCAGTCCCACCAGGCGATCTCCAGCAGGCGGGCGATGTCGGCCGGGTCGTGGCGCAGCCGGACCACCCGGGCCGGGTTGCCGCCGACGACGGCGTAGTCGGGGACGTCGGAGGTGACGACGGACCCGGCGGCGACGATCGCGCCGTGGCCGATGCGCACCCCGGGCATGACGGTGGTGCGGTAGCCGAGCCACACGTCGTGGCCGACCACGGTGTCGCCGCGCCCGGGCAGGCCGGTGATCAGGTCGAGGTGCCCGGCCCAGGCGCCGCCCATGATCGGGAAGGGGAAGGAGGAGGGGCCGTCCATCCGGTGGTTGGCGCCGTTCATCACGAACCGCACCCCGGCGGCGAAGGCGCAGAACCTCCCGATGACGAGCTTCTCCGGCCCGTAGTGGTACAGCACGTTGCGGGTCTCGAACGCGGTCGGGTCGTCCGGGTCGTCGTAGTACGAGTACTCGCCCACCTCGATCAGCGGCGAGGTGACCAGCGGCTTGAGCAGGACCACCCGAGGCTGCTCGGGGAAGGGGTGCAGCACGGTCGGGTCGGGCACGTCGGGGATCACGAGGGGGGCACCGCTCTCACGTTGACGGGGGATCGGGACGCGGGCCGGGGGCGCCCGGCGCACCCTGCCATGATCCACCGGACGGCGCCGCGGGCCGACGGGTTTTCCGGCCCCGCCCGGACACCCGGCCGGGCTTCACGGAACCTCCACACGGCGCGGCTGCATCGATCGACCGGCACGGGGTAACCGGGGCGTTCGACCCCGTGCCGACACGAGGAAGGACTCCGATGGTCACGACCACTGGTGAACTGACCGCCTCCGCCGCTTCGCCGGCGAAGGACCCCTCCCGCACGGCCGCCCGCGCCTCGGCCCCCCTGCGCGACCTGCTGCCACCGGAGCTCGCCGCCACCGAGGACCTGCGGGAAGTCGCCCCGGCCGACGCCCGCGAGCTCACCCGGGTGCTGCTGCGCCGGCTCGCCACGCTGGAGGAGGGCACCCGGGAGTACTCGTACGTGCGGGCCACCCTGGTGGAGATGAACCTGTCGCTGGTCCGGTTCGCGATCCGCCGCTTCAACGCCCACCGCGAGCCGCAGGAGGACCTGCTGCAGGTCGGCGCGGTCGGCCTGATCAAGGCCATCGACCGCTTCGACCCCGAGGTCGGGGCCGAGTTCACCACCTTCGCCCTGCCCACCGTCCTCGGCGAGATCCGCCGGCACTTCCGCGACACCACCTGGGCCGTGCACGTGCCGCGCCGCCTCCAGGAGCTGCGGATCGTCCTGGCCAAGGCCCAGGAGCGCCTGGCCCAGAAACTGGACCGGGCCCCCACGGTCGCCGAGCTGGCCGACGACCTGGGCATCCCCCAGGAGGACGTGGTCGAGGGCCTGACCGCCGCGAACGGGCACACCGCCGGCTCCCTGGACGGCGGCACCGACGACGACGACCGCCCCGCCGCCCTGGGCGAGCGGCTCGGCACGCAGGACCACGCCCTGTCCAAGGTGGAGGACCTGGTGGCGCTCAAGCCGCTGGTCGGCGCCCTGCCCGAGCGCGAGCGGCTGATCCTGTCGATGCGCTTCTGCGAGGACCTGACCCAGTCGCAGATCGGCGAGCGCCTGGGGCTGTCCCAGATGCACGTCTCCCGGCTCCTCTCGCGCACCCTGCGGCGCCTGCGCGAAGGGCTGGAGGAGGACTGAGGCCTGCCCGGCGCCCGACCCCGCGTTTGGCCGCGGGAGGGGCGCCTACGTAAGGTCGGAGGGCATGGACATGGAGGGGACGACGAAGATGCCATCCGACAACGACCAGCGGGGCTCCGCACCGGCGGCCTCCCCGTACCGTGCGGAGCTGGCGGTGCGCACCAGCCCCGCGGCCGGCGGTGCGGTGGTCTGCGCCCTGGCGGGCGACCTCGACATCGAGACGCTCGCCCCCGCGGCCGACACCCTCACCGCCCTGATCGCCCGGCACCCGGGCGCGGTGGTGATCGACCTCGCCCAGGTGGGCTTCTGCGACTCCTCCGGCCTGAACCTCCTGCTCAAGACCCGCCTCGCGGCGGGGGAGGAGGGCGTGGACCTGCACCTGGCGGCGGTGCCGCCCACCGTCATGCGGGTCCTCGAACTGACCGGCACCCGCGCGGTGTTCTCCATCCACGCCTCGGCCGAGGAAGCCCTGGCGGCCTGAGCGGGCGCCCCGCGCGCCGCCGCGGCGCACCGGGACGCGTGCCGCCGATGGCGCGCGCCCGGCACCGGGGCAGGCATAATCCCGGGAGCGCCGGGAAACCGACCCTGCGAACGCCGTCGATCCGAAGGGTGCCCTCACATGACGATGAGCCCGGGAACCCTGGACGGAGACGCGCACCCGGCCGGCCCCGCCCTGCCGCCCGGCGGCCAGCGCCGGCGGCTGCCGCTGGCCGGCCTGCCCAAGCCGGTCGCCCGGGCCCGCGCCTTCACCACCGAGGCGGTGGCGGACTGGTACCCGCCCGCCGACGCCCGCGACGGCGCCGGCGCGGACGTCGTGCTGCTGGTGGCCGAGCTCGTCGCCAACGCCATGCTGCACGGCGACGGCCCGCTGGAGCTGGTCCTGGACGCCACCGAACAGCGCCTGCGGGTGGAGGTCAGCGACCGCAGCCCGGCGATGCCCGCGCTGCGCCTGCCGCACGAGCCCGCCCTGCCCGGCGGCCACGGCCTGTTCATCGTGCAGCGCACCGCCGACCGCTGGGGCGCCGAGCCGAACGGCCAGGGCAAGGCGATCTGGGCCGAGTTCGACGCCGAGCGGCTCACCCGCGGCTGACCCGCCCCCCGCCCGTCCACTCCCGGCCCGCACCCGCCCCGCGCCCCGGCCCGTCCGACCGACGGCACCGCCCCCGTACGCCCGCCGGCCGCCGCCCCGACGGGGACGGCGGCCGGCGTACGGGCCTCAGCGGATGCGCCCGCCGTAGAACGGGTCGTAGTACAGCACGTACGGGTCCTGGAACCCGGGCCGCTCCTCCGCCCCGTCCTGGTCGAGGTCGGGGCCGGCCTTGATCTCCTCCTTGGTCCGGTCCACGTACACCTTCCGCTCCGCGATCTCGATGCGGGAGACGGTGCCGGCCGGCAGCAGCACCCGCTTGCCGAAGATCCAGGGGCCGGTGTCGACGACCAGGTACTGCGCCCCCACCTCCTCGGACAGCCGGTCCACCTTGCCGATGGGGCCGTCCTCCGCCTCCACGTGGAACCCGATGAGGTCGGTGCCGGCGCGGTGGCCGCTGGCGTCCCGGAACTCCCATATCCCGCTGTTCGAGCCCATGCGCTTCTCCCTTCCGTGGTGCGGGCCGGCGCGCTGCCGGCCCGGCGCGGACGCGCGATGACCGGTTGCCCCGCCCCGCCCCATCCATGCCGCCCCGCCGCCGGCAGGTATGGCCGCGCCCACCCGGGAAAAACGAGCTCCCGGCGGGCGTCGCCGGTTTCGGGCGCCCGCCGGCCGCACCCGGAAGAAGGGAAGACCGACAGATGTGGTGGAGCCTGCTGCGCCTGGCACTCGCGAGCGCCGGGGCGGTGCTCCTCGCGTACGGCCTGGACCGGATCGCGCAGTTCGCGGCCCGGCGCCTGGCCGCCCGCGCGGGCACCGTCGGCATACCCCTGCTGGTGCGCCGCTGTCGGCTCCCGCTGCTGGCGCTGACGGCCTGCCTGGTCCTGCTCGCGGCCCTGCCCTGGATCGCCGCGCCACCGGACGCCCGCGAGGGACTGCGCCACCTCGCGGTGATCCTCGCCATCGCCGCCGGCGGCTGGCTGTGCGCCCGGGTGGTGGCCCTGGTCGTGGACAGCACCCTGCGCCTGGCCGTGCACCGCCGCGACCCGGCCTGGGCGGGGCGCGCCCGCACCCAGGCCGACCTGCTCGGCCGGATCGTCCAGGCGGGCGTCGCCGTGGTGACGCTGGGCGCGGTCCTGATGACCTTCCCGGCCGTGCGCGGCGTCGGCACCAGCCTGCTCGCCTCCGCCGGGCTGGTCGGCGTGGTGGCGGGCGTGGCGGCCCAGAGCACCCTGGCCAACGTCTTCGCCGGCGTCCAGATGGCCTTCGGCGACCTCGCCCGGATCGGGGACGTGGTCGTGGTCGGCGGCGAGTGGGGCACCGTGGAGGAGATCACCCTGACCGCCGTGGTGATCGCCACCTGGGACCAGCGCCGCCTGGTGATGCCGATGTCGTACTTCGTGGGCCGCCCGTTCGAGAACTGGTCCCGACGCTCCAGCCGGATCACCGGCACCGCGCTGCTCCACCTCGACCACCGCGCCCCCGTCGCCCTGCTGCGCAAGGAGTTCGACGCCTTCCTGGCCGGGAACCGGCTGTGGGACGGCGAGGGCAGCGCCCTCCAGGTCGTCGACACCACCCCCACCACCATCGTGGTCCGGGCGCTGGCCACGGCGGCGGACGGCGCCGACGCCTTCGAGCTGCGCTGCCAGCTGCGCGAGCACCTCATCGGCTACCTGCGCGACCAGCACCCGTACGCGCTGCCCCGGCTGCCCGTGGCGCCGGCCCCCGGCGCGCACCCGGACGCCGGGGACACCGGGGGCGCCGGGCGAGCCGACGGCACCGGGCACGGCGCCGACGCGCCGCCGTTCGCCCGGCGACCGCCCGCCCAGGGCCCGCGGGCTTCGTGACCCGGGCGCGCCGCGGGGACGGGGAACGGGGGACGGGTCAGGAGGAACCGGGGCGGACAGCGCCGCCGGGGCCGCCGTCCCCGCGCCCGCCGTCCCCGCCCGGCCCCTCGGGCCCTGCGCTCCCCCCGTCCTCCCCGGGCGGCGCCTCCTCCCGGAAGGAGACGTCGACCCGCTGCTCGGGCCGGCGCTCCTCCTGCCGGGCCACGGAGGACAGCACCGCCACGTCGGCCTCCGTCAGCGGCGGCTGGAGCAGACTGCGCGGCCACAGCCGCCGGGCGAGCACCACGTTGGCCTCGGCCGCGTACACGGTGACCTGCGCGGCCAGGTAGAGCCAGGACAGCAGCCCGATCACCGTCGCGAAGAACCCGTAGACCTGGCTCGCGTGCCGCAGCTCGTGGGCGACCAGCAGCGAGCCGCCCGCCTGGAGGGCCGTGAACAGCGGCCCGGCCAGCACGCAGCCCGGCCACAGCAGCCGCAGCGGCACCTCGCGCGGGGTGAGCACCCGGAAGCAGGCCAGGCACAGCGCGGCGTTCACCAGCGCCGAGACGAGCAGGCCCCCGACCCGGGCGGCCGGCCCGGCCAGCGTGCCGGCGACCAGCGAGGCGGCGGCCGTGGCCAGCACCAGCCCGACGCCCAGGACGGCGAA
The DNA here is from genome assembly GCF_044391605.1 of Kitasatospora sp. NPDC018619. Classification (NCBI taxonomy): domain Bacteria; kingdom Bacillati; phylum Actinomycetota; class Actinomycetes; order Kitasatosporales; family Streptomycetaceae; genus Kitasatospora; species Kitasatospora sp. NPDC018619. The sequence continues at coordinate 102,560 of NZ_JBISAI010000012.1, read as the reverse complement.
CAGCAGCCCGCAGCGCGCCAGCCGCGGCCAGTAGCCGGGCCGCTGCACCCCCGGCACGTTCCAGACCTCGGCCATGGCGTGCTGGAGGACCTGCGCGATGCCCAGCGCGCCGTACAGCAGCCCGAGCACCCCGATCAGCAGCGCCAGGCCGCTGCCCTGCAGCGAGTGGACGTTCTGGCGCAGCTGGTCGCCGATGATCGGGAAGTCGGCGAGCGCGGAGTCCAGCACCGCGCGCTGCGCCCCCGGGTGGCCGTGCAGCACGAAGCCGAGGACGGTGCTGAGCAGGAGCAGCAGCGGGATCAGGGCGACGAAGCCGTAGTAGGTGATCAGGGCGGACAGCAGGCCGCCCCGGTCGTCCCCGTACTTGCGCACGACGCCGATCACCAGGCCGGGGGCCCGGTGGCGCTGCTGGAAGCGGTCCACGGCCCGCAGGCCCCGTTCGATGGGATTCACGCCGCGCGTCTGCCCGGGGCCGGGGCCGCGACACCCGGCGGATTGGCCCGGCCGCCAGCGGGCACCCGCGAAGCGACAGAGGAACGGCCACGGGAGGAGAGCCCACGGTGAACGAGATCCCGCAGGGCGGCGCGGGCGGCGTGCCGCTGCACCACGACGACGGTTCCCGGGACCCGCGGGCCCCGGGGGCCGGGCCGGGCGCCGAGGAGCGCAGCAGCGAGGAGCAGGGCGAGGCGACGACGGCCGAACCCGGCCGGGCCCGCCGCCTCGGCCCCGACGAGAGCACCGGGGACGGCGAGGGGCCCGGCGACGCGGACAGCGGCGACGGGGACGCGGACGGGGACGCCTGATCCCGCCGGGGCCCGGCGCCTTCGGCCGGGCCCCAGCCGCGGCCGCTACGGCGCGGGGGTGACGGTCGAGCCCACCAGGTGCTCGGCCAGCCCCGGCCGGCCGTGGTCGCGCAGCCAGCGGCGCTGGCGGTCCGCCCCGCTGCCCCGGCGCTCGAAGCCCCACCACAGCCCGGCCACCCGCCCGGCGTCGCCGCACGCCTCCAGGCCGGGGGCGACGTACGCGCGCAGCTCCTCGACCACGGCCCCGGCCGGGCGGGCGACGCCGTCCACGGGCGAGACCAGCCGCCCGTGCGTCCCGGTGCGCGCGGCGTGCCAGGTGGCGGCGCGCAGCAGCTCCTCGGGCGGGTCCGGGCGCGGGTGCCCCGCCCGTTCCCGCAGGACGGCCGTGGCGACCAGGCCCCGGGCCAGGCCGGCGAACAGCTCGGCGTCGGCGACGGTCAGCTGGACGTCCATCGCCCGCACCTCCACCGTCGGGTAGCGCTCGGACAGCCGGGCGTGCCAGTACAGCTGGCCCTCGTCGGCGACGGCCTCGGCGGTGCGCAGCGCCGCCACCCGCCGCCGGTAGTCGGCGCCGTCGCGGAAGGCGGGCGGCGGGCCGCTGACGGCCCACTGGTCGAACTGGACGGTGCGCCAGCTGGCGAACCGGGTATCGCGCCCCCGCCAGTAGGGCGAGTTGGCGCTCAGCGCGATCAGCACGGGCAGCCAGGGCCGCAGCCGCACCAGGGCGCCCACCCGCTCCTCCTCGTCGGGCACCCCGACGTGGACGTGCATGCCGTTCAGCATCAGGTCGTCGACCAGCGCGGGCGCCTGGTGCCGGGCCCGCCGGTAGCGCGCGTCGTCGGTGACCGGCACCCCGCCGGGCGGCCCGAACGGGGCGGAGCCCACCGGGACGACCCGGCACCCGTGCTGGGCCGCGGCCGCGTTCAGGGCGGCCCGCACCCGTGCGAGGTGGCGCCCCACCCCGGCCAGCTCCTCGCAGACCGGCGTCGCGCTCTCCACCTGGACCTGGAGCAGCTCGTGCTGCGCCTCCGCCGGGCGCAGCGCGGGCGCCAGCGCGGCGGTGCCCAGGACCTCGGCGGCGCGGGGCAGCGGTGCGCCGTCGCGGGGGTCGACCAGCAGGTACTCTTCCTCGACTCCGAGTGTCAGCATGCCGGTTCGGCTACCCCGCCGCGCCGTTCGCACGCGGCCGGCCGGGCCCTCGCCGCCGGCGCCGCGACAGCTTGATCAACTGGCGTCAAGTTGTCTGTACAGCTCTGATCCTTGTGCCGGCCACCGGCCCGTCACCGGAGGCCGCCGCCGCGTCCACCTCGGTCTCGTACACATAACGGGTCCGGTCCGAACCGCGCGGCCGGCCCCCACGAGACCCGCGGTCCGTCAGCAAGGAGCCCCACCCGATGAGTCCGAAGCCCGAACTGTCGCGCCGCAGCGTCCTCGGCGGCGCGGCGGCGGCCGCGGTGCTGTCCGCCCTCCCGACCAGCGTCCGGCAGGCGCTGGCCGCCCCGGCCCGGCCCGGACGGCTGGCGGACATCCAGCACGTCGTGGTCCTCATGCAGGAGAACCGCGCCTTCGACCACTACTTCGGCACCCTCGCCGGCGTGCGCGGCTTCGGCGACCGCACCGCCGTACGCGGCGTCGACGGCCGCTCGGTCTTCCACCAGCCCGACCCCGGCCGCAAGGAGGGCTACCTGCTGCCCTTCGCGATGAACGCCGCCCACACCAGCGCCTACCGGCAGGGCGCCCCCTCCTTCGGCTACGGCGACTCCATGAACGCCTGGAACGAGGGCCGCGCCGACGGCTCCGTCACCCGCCGCTCCTCCGGCTGGCTCGGCCAGGGCTACTACGAGCCCGCCGACATGCCCTTCTACCACGCCCTCGCCTCGGTGTTCACGGTCTGCGACGCCTACTACGCCTCCGTGCAGTGCAACACCAACACCAACCGCGACCACCTGATGACCGGCACCAGCGGCGGCACCGTGCGCGACACCCCGGTGACCGACAACACCGAGGTCCCCGGCGGCTACGAGTGGACCACCTACGCCGAGCGCCTGGAGGCGGCCGGCGTCAGCTGGAAGACCTACCAGGCCCTCGACAACTTCGACGACAACGCCCTCGCCTGGTTCGCCCCCTTCGTCAGGGCCAAGCCCGGCGAGCCGCTCTACGAGCGCGGCATGCGCGCCGTCGGCGACCCGGCGAGGAAGGACGACCCGTTCGCCATGGGCGACGCCCTCGTCGAGGCCTTCGCCGCCGACGTCCGGGCCGACCGCCTCCCGCAGGTCTCCTGGATCGTCGCCCCCGCCGCCCTGTCCGAGCACGCCAACTACGCGCCCCCGAACGGCGAGCACCTCACCGCCCGGCTGCTGTCCGCGCTCGCCGCCGAGCCCGAGGTGTTCCAGAAGACCGTCTTCATCCTCAACTACGACGAGCACGGCGGCTTCTTCGACCACCAGCTGCCGCCCGTCCCGCCGCTGGCCGAGGGCCGCGGCAAGTCCAACGTCCCCGTCGACGGCGAGGTCGTCGTCCGCGTCGCCAAGGGCTCCTCCACCTACCACCGGGTCGTCGGCCAGGACGGCAGGTACCGGGTCAGGGCCGCCGACGGCACCCTCGGCTGGTCCGCCGCCCTCCCCGCCGGCGAGACCCTCGTCTCCGGCCCCTACCCGATGGGCCTGGGCGTGCGGGTGCCGATGGTCGTCGTCTCCCCGTGGACCCGCGGCGGCGTCGTCGACTCCACCGTCTACGACCACACCTCCGTGCTGCGCTTCCTGGAACAGCGCTTCGGCGTGCGGGAGCCCAACATCAGCCCCTGGCGGCGCGCCGTGTGCGGCGACCTGACCGGCGTCTTCGACTTCTCCGGCCGCAACCCCGCCTGGCCCCAGCTGCCCGACACCAGCGGCAACCGCCAGAAGGTCGTCGACACCGGCAAGCTCCCCGCCCCCACCGTGCCCAGCCCGCAGGCCTTCCCCCGGCAGCAGCGCGGCACCCGCTCCTCCCGCCCCGCCCCCTACGACCTGCTGGTCAAGCCCCGCCTCAAGGGCGACGAACTCACCCTCGACTTCGTCAACCAGGGCCGCCAGGGCGCCGTCTTCGCCGTCTACCCCGCCCCCGGCGAGGCCCCCAAGCACTACACCGTCGCCGCCCGGAGCCGGCTGTCCGACGTCTGGAAGGTCGGCCCGGCCGGCTACGACCTGCGCGTCCACGGCCCCGACGGCGCCCTGTGGCACCTGCGCGGCGACACCGACTCCGCCTACGAGGTCTCGCTCTCCGAGGAGGGCGGCGGCACGGTCCTCGAAGTCGACGTCGTCAACCGCTCCCGCACCGCCCGGACCTTCCTGGTCGGCGACCTCGCCTACGGGGACGGCCTGCGCGAGGTGCGCGTCGCCGCCGGCGACGACCGCACCGTCAACCTCAGGGTCGGCCCCGAGGGCTGGTACGACGTCGCCGTCGCCGTCCAGGGCGACCTCGCCTTCCGCCGCCGCATCGCCGGCCGCTTCCCCTGGGACGACCGCACCGTCACCGACCCCGCCCTCGGCCTGGCCGACCCGCTCACCGTCGAGCTCGCCCTCGGCGCGGCCTCCGCCACCATCGACGAGCCCGTCCTGCTGCCCGGGCGCCCCGCCACCGTCACCGCCACCCTCACCGCCGCCACCGCCCTCACCCGCCTGGAGGCCCAGCCGATGCTGCCGCCCGGCTGGAGCGCCACCGCCGTCACGGCCGCACCCGACAAGCTCGCCGCCGGCGCCACCGCCACCGCCGTCTGGCAGGTCACCCCGCCCGCCCAGCGGCCCGCCGCCGCCACCCACCGCCTGCTGGTCACCGCCCGCGCCCAGGCCGACGGCCGCTTCGCCCTCGCCGACGGCGAACTCGCCGCCCGTCCCGCCCCGCTGATGACCGGCCACCTCCTCGACGAGGACTTCGAATCCCTCGCCGGCGCCCTCACCCCCGAGTCCGGCCTGCTCGGCTGGACCGCCCAGGCCCCCCGGGGCTGGACGGTCCTCAACGCCCCCGCCATGCCCCAGGGCACCGCCCGCCTCCAGGGCTGGACCTTCCACACCAAGCGCGAATGGGCCGCCCTCGGCGCCCAGGACCGCGGCAACTTCACCCGCGCCCTGGGCATCGTCGCCGTCGCCGACCCCGACGACTGGGACGACACCGGCTCGCCCTCCCGCAAGGGCACCTTCGACTCCACCCTCGTGTCGCCCGCCGTCCCCCTGCCGCCCGGCGCCGACACCCTCCACCTCGCCTTCGACTCCCACTACCGCCAGGAAGCCCCCCAGAAGGCCACCGTCACCGCCGTCTTCGACAACGGCACCGAGACCCGCCTGCTCGCCTACGGCCCCGAGGCCACCGGCAACGACAACGCCGGCAAGGACGCCCAGAACGCCCGGATCACCCGCAGCTTCGCCGTCCCCGCCGGAGCCCGCACCGTGACCCTCAGGTTCCGCATGTACGACGCCGGCAACAACTGGTACTGGGCCCTGGACCACATCCGCCTCGACACCCGCCCCGTCACCGGCTGACCCCCGGCACGGCTGTCCTCGCCACCGCGGGGGAGGGCAGTGGTGTAGCCCGGCAGCACCGCTGCCGGGCGCGGCCGGGCGCCCCCGGGTGCCCGGCTGACGAGCAGGGCTGTGCCGCCGGATCCGGGCGTCGCGGTCCTGCTGCCCGGGTGGCCGTGGTCCGGGCCGGCCCCGTCCAGGACCCGGTCGGTGGACGCGATCGCCGCGATCACGCCGTCGATCGTCAGGAAGCCGCCCGGGCGGCGCAGCTGCGGCCCGCCGCCGCAGGGGCGCCATCCCCGGGGAGGAGGCGGGCGGGTGGCTCAGTGGCAGCCCGGGCAGCGTCCCGGGCGCGACGCGCCCGCTCACTGCGGGCCGTGGGTGGTGCCGGCCCGCCATCTCCGGGGAGGAGGCGGGCGGGTGGCTCAGTGGCAGCCCGAACAGCGTCCCGGTCGTCTGCCCGGCGGGGCCCGGCACGGCTGCCCTCGCCACCGCGGGGGAGGGCAGTGGTGTCGCTCGGCAGTACCGCTGCTGGCCGCGGCCGGGCGCCCCCGGGTGCCCGGCTGACGAGCAGGGCTGTGCCGCCGGATCCGGGCGTCGGGGTCCTGTTGCCCGGGTGGCCGTGGCCTGGGCCGGCTCCGCGAAGGAGCGGGTCGGTGGACGCGATCGCCGCGGTCATGCCGTCGATCGTCAGGAAGCCGCCCGGGCGGCGCGGCTGTGGCCCGCCGCCGCAGGGGCGCCATCTCCGGGGAGGAGGCGGGCGGGTGGCTCAGTGGCAGCCCGAGCAGCGTCCCGGGCGCGACGCGCCCGCTCACCGCGGGCCGTGGGCGGTGCCGGCCCGCCCACGCCGCCGCGTGGCAGCCCGGCGCCCGTCGGCTCGACGGGGTCCGCGCGTGCCGCGGACGGCTCCGGCGCACCGGGCGGGCCCCCTCACCGGCTGCCCCACCGCGGGGGAGGGGCGGGTCAGTTGAACAGGTCCGGGTGCGGGCCGGTGCGCAGGCCGCGGTCGGTGGCGGCGATCGCGGCCATGTCCTGCTCGGTGAGCTCGAAGTCGAGGACGTCGAGGTTCTGCCGGATGCGCGCCGGGGTGACGGACTTGGGGATGGCGACGGTGCCGAGCTGGAGGTGCCAGCGCAGGACGACCTGGGCGGGGGAGCGGCCGGTGCGCTGCGCGACGGCGGTGATCGCCGGGTCGTCCAGGACGGCGCCCTGGGCGAGCGGGCTCCACGCCTGGGTGGCGATGCCGTGCCGGGCGTGGAAGGCACGCAGTTCGGCCTGCTGGAGGCCGGGGTGCAGCTCGACCTGGTTGACGGCGGGCACCAGCGGGCTGTTGTCCAGCAGGCGCCGCAGGTGGGCGGGCTGGAAGTTGGACACCCCGGCGGCGCGGACGCGGCCCTCCCCGACGAGGCGCTCGACGGCGCGCCAGGAGTCGAGGTAGAGGTCGCGCTCCGGGGCGGGCCAGTGGATCAGGTAGAGGTCGAGGTGGTCCAGGCCGAGCCGGGCGAGGCTGGCGTCGAAGGCGCGCAGGGTGGCGTCGTAGCCCTGGTCGGCGTTCCACAGCTTGGTGGTGACGAACAGCTCCCGGCGGGCCAGGCCGGCGGCGGCCAGGGCGCGGCCGACGCCGGCCTCGTTGCCGTAGGCGGCGGCGGTGTCGATGCTGCGGTAGCCGGCCTCCAGGGCGGAGGCGACGACGGCGGGGGTCCGCTCGTCGGGGACCTGGTAGACGCCGAGGCCGAGCTGGGGGATCTCGACGCCGTTGTTCAGCTTCACGGTGGGGACGCCGGGGGTGGTCATGCGGGGTTCCTTCGGGTCTGGCGGGCAGGGGGCGGGTCGTGGACGGACGGTCGGTCAGCGGTGCAGGGCGGCGGGGCGCGGGGCGGTGTCCGGGGCGGGCGCCTCGCGGGCGCGGTCGCGGCGCTCCAGGGCGGCGGACCACAGGGCCAGCAGCAGGGCGGCCGCGGCGAGGGCGGCGCCGACCCAGTTGGGGGCGGTGTAGCCGAGGCCGGCGGCGATCACCGCTCCGCCGAGCCAGGCGGCCAGCGCGTTGCCGAGGTTGAAGGCGCCGATGTTGACGGCGGAGGCCAGGGTGGGGGCGCCGTGGGCCTGGTCCAGCACCCGCTTCTGCAGCGGGGGGACGGTGGCGAAGCCGAGGGCCCCGACCAGCAGGACGGTGACGGCGGCGAGGACCTTGTCGTGGGCGGTGAGGGTGAACAGCGCCAGCACCACGGCGAGGCCGCCGAGGGTGGTGTAGAGCATCGGCATCAGCCTGCGGTCGGCGTAGCGCCCGCCCAGCAGGTTGCCGAGGAACATGCCGACGCCGAACAGCACCAGCAGCCAGGTGACGGAGCCGTCGGCGTAGCCGGCGACGTCGGTCATCATCGGGGCGATGTAGGTGATCGCGGCGAAGACCCCGCCGAAGCCGAGCACGGTCATCGCCATCGCCAGCAGGACCTGGGGGTTGCGGAACGCGGTGAGCTCGCGGCGCAGGCGGGCGCCCTCGGGGCGGGGCACGGCGGGCACGAGCCGGGCGATGCCGAGCAGGCCGACCACGCCGAGCGCGGCGACGCCGGCGAAGGTGGCGCGCCAGCCGGCGGCCTGGCCGACGAAGGTGCCCAGCGGCACGCCGACGATGTTGGCGACGGTCAGCCCGGTGAACATGGTGGCGATGGCGCCGGCCTTCTTCTGCGGGGCGACGAGGTCGGCGGCGACGACGGAGCCGATGCCGAAGAAGGCGCCGTGGGCGAGCGAGGTCACGATCCGCCCGGCCAGCATCACGGGGAAGGACGGGGCGGCCGCGGAGAGCAGGTTGCCCGCCGTGAACAGGCCCATCAGCAGCATGAGCATGGTCTTGCGGCTGATCCTGGTGCCGAGGGCGGTCATCAGCGGGGCGCCGGCGACCACGCCGAGGGCGTAGCCGGTGACCAGCAGGCCCGCGTCGGGGATGGAGACGCCGTAGTCGTCGGCGATCCGGGGCAGCAGGCCCATGATCACGAACTCGGTGGTCCCGATCCCGAACGCGCCGATGGCCAGGGCTATGAGAGCGAGGGGCATGAGGCCCGAACCCTTCTGTTCTTGCTTGAACTAGCGCCTTACGTGCTTGAACAATAGTTGCAGGCGCGCGATAAGTGCAAGCGAAGGTAGAGCGCATGCGCGTTGGATTGCACGCGCAACGGGTGCCGGGTGCGGCCGTGGGCGCGGAGCGGGTGTGGAACGCCGCCGGGCCCGGCCCGTCCGGCCGCGGGTGCGGTTCGGACGGGCCGGGCCCGGGGGGGTGCGGTGCGGGGCCGGCCGGGATCAGCGGGCGGGGGCGGCGGCGTCCACGGCCTCGACCGCGCGCACCAGCGGGGCCAGCCGCGGGGTGCGGGCGGCCTCGTCGAGCGCCTCGCGCAGGGCGGCGTCGTTGGTCGGCCGGGCCGCCGCCAGGAGCTCCAGGCCGTCCTCGCTCACATCGGTGTAGATGCCGCGGCGGTCGGTGGGGCACAGGTAGCGCGCCAGCAGTCCGCGGTCCTCCATCCGGGTGACCAGGCGGGTGGTGGCGCTCTGGCTGAGCATGACCGCGTCGGCGACCTGCTTCATCTGGAGGTGGCCGCCCTCCCCGTCGTGCTGGCGGCTGAGCACGTCGAGCAGGGAGTACTCCCGCACGCTCAGCCCGTGCGCGGCCTGCAGGGCGCGCTCGATGTGCGACTCGATCCTGCCGTGCAGGAGGGACAGGGCGCCCCAGCCGTTGGCGAGGGCGGTGAGCGCGGGGTCCGTGGCGGTCATGGGTCCGGCCTCCTTCCGGGTGCGGCCGGCTCCAGGGTATGCCATGGGCCGAAATACCGGCCGACGCCTGTATCGGGCCTGTGCAACCATTTCACCCGTGCGCGCATTCCGCCGCGCCCCGCGCGCCCGCCCGCCTCCGGAGGCCGAAAGTGGTTCAGACCACTGTGGCCACAAATGGTTCAGACCATTGACGGGCGGGGAAGGCAGATCCTACGGTGTCGGGCAACCGGTCTGGCGCGGTCATGCCACGTCTCGGGCAGGCCGCCGTGCGCACCCCCACGCGCACGCGCACGCCCCGCGCCGGGCGCACACTCCATCCACCCCCACGGAGGAGCACCATGCGCAAGCGCCACCTGATCGCCGCCGCCGCGGCCGCGATCACCCTGCCGATCGCGGCGGCCCTGCCGGCCCAGTCGCACGGCTTCATCAACCTGCCGCCGAGCCGCTCCGCGCTCTGCGGCGCCAACGCCGTCCCGTGGGACTGCGGCGACATCCAGTGGGAGCCGCAGAGCGTCGAGGGCCCCAAGGGCTTCCCGTCCCGCGGCCCCGCGGACGGCACCATCTGCGCCGGCGGGGACGGCCGCTGGGCCCCGCTGGACAACCCCCGGGGCGGCGCCTGGCCGACCACCAGGGTGACGGCGGGCCAGCAGCTCACCTTCACCTGGGAGATCGAGGCCCGGCACTCCACCACGAACTTCAAGTACTACCTGACCAAGCCCGGCTACGACGCGAGCCAGCCCGTCACCCGCGCCGCCCTGGACCTCACCCCGTTCCTGACCGTCCCCTACAACGGCCGCCAGCCCGCCGCCACCACCACCCACACCGCGACCCTGCCCACCGGCCGCACCGGCCACCAGGTGATCGTCGCCGTCTGGGAGATCGCCGACACCGGCAACGCCTTCTACTCCTGCACCGACGTCCAGTTCTGACCGCCCGCGCGGCCCCGGCGCCGGGGCCGCCCCGACCGCCGCGCCCCGCCGGCGCCCGCCCGACCCCGGGCGGCGCCGGCGGGCCGCCGCCCGCACCGCGGACCCCGCCCCGGCCCGCCCGGCCCCTCGCCCCGACGCCTCGCCCCGACGCCCGCCCGACCCGTGCTCGCGCGCGCCGCCAAAGCCGTGAATAGGTACATTGGCGACATTTGGCAGCAGTGCCCAGGCTCCGCGCGTCCACGAAAGAGGGTCACCATGCGCCCCGACCTCAGCCCCGCCGTCCTCGCCGAGCTGCGCCGGCCGCGGCCCTACCCGGCGGTGTCGATCCTGATGCCCACGCACCGCCGCGAACCGGACAACGCCCAGGACCCGGTGCGGCTGCGCAACCTGCTGGCCGAGGCCAGGGAGCGCGTCCAGGCCGACCCGAAGGTCTCCCGCGCCGACCGGATCGACGTGCTGGAGCAGCTCGACCGGGCCCTGGCGGAGGTCGACCTGGTGCACGCCGAGGACGGCCTGGCGCTGTTCGCCGCACCCGGCGAGCACCAGGTCTGGTCACTCGGGCGCACCGCCCCCGCCCGGGTGGTCCTGTCCGACACCTACCTGACCCGCAACCTGGTCGCCTCGCACGCCGCCGAGCGCCCCCACTGGGTGCTCGCGGTCGCCGCCGACAAGGTGGTGCTCTGGGGCGGCACCGAGGAGAAGGTCGCCGAGGACCGGGACCACGGCTTCCCGCTGGTGCGCGTCTTCGACAACCCCGACCCCGAGCGCCAGGAGCAGATCGGCGACACGCCCAGCACCTTCCGCGACGAGGGCACCAAGACCTTCCTGCGCCAGGCCGACACCCTGGTCGGCAAGCTGCTGGCCGCCGCCCCCCGCCCGCTGTACGTGGTCGGCGAGGCCGCCGCGCTCGCCCTGCTGGACGCCGTCGGCCCGATCGCCAAGGAGGCCGCCGCGCAGCTCCCGCACGGCGGCCTGGCCCAGGCCGACGCCGAGACCGTCCGCAAGGTCGTCGAGCCCGCCGTGCGCGCCCGGGCCGAGCGGGACGTCGCCGAGAGCCTCGCCCAGCTCGACAAGGCCCGCGGCGCCCAGCAGTTCGCGGCCGGCCTGGACGAGGCCTGGCAGAACGTCAAGGAGGGCCGGATCGCCCGCCTGGTGGTCGAGGAGAACTTCCGCGCCACCGTGCGCGACGACGGCGGGCACCTGGTGCCCGCCGAGGCCGACCGGGAAGGGGCCCGCGAGGACATCGTCGACGAGGTGATCGAACGCACCCTGGACACCGGCGGCCAGGTCGGCTTCGTCCCCGACGACACCCTCGCCGACGCCGGCCGGATCGCCGCCGTCCTGCGCTACTGACCCGCCGTCGGGCCCGGCCCCCCCCGGGGGGGCCGGGCCGTCGCACAGGGCGACCGCCCGCCCCGCCGCACCCGTACCCACCCGCCGCGCCGCACCCGCCCGCCGCACCCGTACGGAAACGAACCGGCCGAACGGCGCAAGGAATCCGCCACCTTCGCGCGCCGCACGCCCAATGGTCACGAACGGTTCCCGGAGCCTTGGCGTCCGGTTCGGCCACCCTCCCTAACCTGCCGCACATGACACAGAGTCACCGCCCCCGCGCCGCCCGCCGCCCCGGCCTGCTCGCCGCCGCCCTCGCCGCCTCGCTCGGCCTCACCGCCGTCGCCCTGGACGCCCCCGGCGCCGCCTCCGCCGAAGCCGCCCCCGCCGCGGCGGGCGCCGCCCCCGCCCCCGGCGAGGTCGTCCTCGACGAGCACTTCTCCGCCCCCGCCCTGCCCGCCGGCTTCACCGCCGTCGAGGGCGACTGGAAGGTGGAGGGCGGCCGCCTGGTCGGCACCTCCGCCAACTCCGGCCAGCAGAGCCGCATCACCTTCGGCCGCCACCTGAACGACTTCCGCATCGAGGCCACCGCCCGCTTCGAGACCGTCCAGGACAACGCCCGCTGGACCGCCCTGGGCCTGGACGTCCCCGCCGACGGCGCCACCCCCTGGTCGATCGCCACCATGCGCACCGGCACCACCGCCGCCAACGGCCTCGAATTCGCCCAGCGCACCCCCGCCAACACCTGGAACGTCACCGACACCGCCGCGGCCCCCACCGCCGCCGGCACCGGCCGCGACGTGCGCATCGCCGCCGAGGTCCACGGCACCACCGCCCGCTGGATCTTCGACGGCAAGGAGGTCATGCGCACCACCCAGGCCGCCCGCAGCGCCGACGGCGGCCAGGCCCTGGTCGTCAACGGCGCCAAGGTCTCCTTCGACGACCTCAAGGTCACCGCCCTTGCCCCCGGCGGCCTGCTGCGCCCGGCCGGCTCCCCGCTGACCGTCTTCGCCCACCGCGGCGCCTCCTCCGCCGCCCCCGAGAACACCCTGGTCTCCGACGAGGTCGCCCGCCGCGGCGGCGCCGAGTGGATCGAGAACGACGTCCAGCCCAGCAGGGACGGCGTCCCCTACGTCCTGCACGACGACACCGTCGACCGCACCACCGACGGCAAGGGCCGCATCCGCGACCTGACCGCCGCCCAGCTCGACGCCCTGGACGCCGGCTCCTGGTTCGGCCCCGCCTACGCCGGCACCCGCGTGCCGACCCTCGCCGCCCAGCTGGAGGACCTGCGCACCCGCGGCGGCAACCTGCTGCTGGAGATCAAGGGCAGGCACAGCCGCGACGAGGTCGCCCGGATCGTCCGGGAGGTGCGCGACCACAGGATGACCGGCCGGGTCCTCGTCCAGAGCTTCGAGGTCGACGCCCTGCGGTACACCCGCGAACTGGCCCCCGAACTGCCGCTCGGCCTGCTGCGCGGCGACCTCGACGCCGACCCGGTCGCCGTCGCCAAGGACCTCGGCCTGTCCGCCTACAACCCCTCCGACGGCGCCCTCGCCGCCCGCCCGGCCGCGGTGAAGGACCTGCACGCCGCCGGCGTCGCGGTCAACGTCTGGACGGTCGACTCGGCCGCCCGCTGGAAGGCCCTGGAGGCCGCCGGCGTCGACGGGGTCATCACCAACCGCCCGGCGGAGCTCGCCGGCTGGAACGCCGCCTGGGCCCAGGGCACCGCCCCCGTCCAGCCCGCCGCGCCCACCGTCGCCATCACCTCCCCGGCCCCCGGCGCCACCCTGGACCGCGCCCAGCAGCCGGTCACCGCCGTCCAGTCCACCGGCGCCGACACCGTCCGCCTCACCCTGGACGGCAAGGAGCTGGCGCCCGGCACCGCCCTGGACACCGCCGCCCTCCCGCTCGGCCGGCACACCCTGCGCGCCGAGGCCACCGGCCCCGGCGGCCGCGCCGAGACCACCGCCGAGTTCACCCTCGCCGCCACCCCCACCGGCCTGGCCGCCCTGGTGCTCACCTCCGGCGCCGACCGCAACGCCGTCGCCACCCTGACCGTCATGCTCGGCCAGGGCCAGTACCGGCCGCTCGCCGCCTGGGCCGAGAACCAGGCCGGGCGCACCGTGCCCGCCGAGCGGGCCGCCCTGATCGCCGCCGAGGCCCGCGCCCTGGACGCCGCCCCGCGCGGCTGACGCCCCGCCCGGCCCCGCCCCGCCCGCCCCGGGCGGCGGCGGGGCCGCGGCGCGCCCGGGCCTCGCGGCCACCGGGCCGTACCCAGGGTTCGCACGGCATCCGGGGAGCGCCACGCATGGTTCCCGCCCCGGCCCGGCCGGTTTCCCGGAGCCCGCCCCGCGCCGACGACCCTCACCCCCGGAGGTCGCCCGTGACCCACGCGCTGGGCATCAGGAGGGCGGTGCCGGCCGGCTTCGACGGGGGCTCGCGCACCGCCGACACCATCGCCGCGCTGCGGCCCGAGCGGGTCAAGGCGCTGGTCTCGGTCGGCGGCTACCTGGTCACCGACGTCGAGATGCAGAAGGAACCGCTGGCGCCCGCCGCCGAGCACACCTGGCGGTACCGGTTCTCCTTCGCCACCGAGCGCGGCCGGCGCGCCACGGAGGACCGGGACAGGCGCCGCGAGCTGTGCCGCCTGGTGTGGCGGCAGGTCTCGCCGGTCTCGGCCTTCGACGACGCCGTCTTCGAGCGCACCCGCCGCCGCCTTCGACAACCCCGACTACGCGGCGATCGTCGTCCGCGACTACCGCCGGCGCCTGGGCCCGGCCGACGGCGAGCGCCGCTACGACCAGCCGGAGCGCCGTGCCCACCGTCACCCTCGATCCCGGCCGCGACCCCTCCACCGCCCCCGGCGGCGGCTCGGGCTACCGCGACCGCTTCACCGGGCCGTACCTGCACTGCACCCTGCCGGAGGCCGGCCACAACGTGCCCCAGGAGGCCCCGGAGGCCTTCGTCCGGGCCGTCCTGGACGCCGGCCGCCTCTGACGTGACGGCAGCCCGGGCCCGGTGCGCGGGAAGCCGGCCCGGCCGACTCCCCGCTCCGTCAGCCCTGCCGCCGGGGCTGCGCGCCGGCGCCGCGGGCGCGCAGGAGGTCGGCGATGCGGGCGTCGACCTGGTCGCGGTCGTAGCCGCGCCACCGGATCCGGAACGCCGGTACGGGCGGCGGCGGCCCGGCCTGGGACAGGGCGGCGAGGTAGCCGTCGACCTCGGGGCGGTCGTAGCCGCGCCGCGCCAGGTCGAAGCCGCAGGGCTCGGGTGGTGTCGGCACGTCGTGGTCCTCCGGTCCGGCCCGCCGGCCCGGGGCGGCGGGTGCAGGGTGTCGGGCCCGCCGATCCTGCCACACCGGCCGCCGGGGCCGCGGTGCTCGGCCCGCCCGGCTCAGCCCTGGTGCAGGCAGGCGCGAAGGAGGCGTAGGCGTACGGGGTCCGCTGGTCCGGCGACCAGCCGCCGTCGTGGACGACCCACCGCAGTTCCCGGTTGCCGCTCTCCTCGCCATCCCCCGCTCACCCCCGGTGCACGCAGTAGAGGGGGCCCTGGTAGGCCGTGATGTCGACCCCGGGGGAGGAGATGACGTAGGGGATGCGCCTGGGCACGCTCCAGCCCTCGCCGACGTCGTACCGGGTCCACCACAGCTGGCCGCCGGTCTCCTCGCCCACGCAGTAGACGCAGTACAGGTAGTCGTTGTACCGGGCGACGGCGGGGGCGTACCGGGTGCGCACGGGGCTGCCGCCCTGGTCCACCATCGGCTGGTCGGCGCTCCACTCCCGGGTCCTGCTGTCGTAGGTGAGCCAGTACAGGTCGTCCCCGCCGCGGTCGTGCACGCAGTACAGGTGGTCCTTGAAGCGGTCGACGGCGGGGGAGCGCGCCGTCTGGATGCCGCCGGGGACGGGCTGGTCGATGCTCCAGGCCTCCGCGTCGGTGTCGTAGGTGATCCAGCGCAGGCTGCCGTCGGTGTCGTGCAGGCAGTAGACCAGGCCGTCGTAGACGGTGACGGCGGGCGGGTTCGTCGAGCGGACCTCGGCGCCCCGGTGGTCCTTCACCGGCTGCTGCGGGGCCCAACCCGCCTCGGAGCCCTCGGTGTTGTAGCGGGTCCACCACAGGCGGGCGTCGTCCCGGGTGCGGTGGTGCACGCAGTACAGGAAGTCGTTGGCGTGCGTCACCGCGGGCGCGCCGTAGGAGGGCAGGCGGCTCCCGTGGACGTCGACGACGGCCTCGTCGCCGCGCCACTGCTCGGTCTCCTTGTCGCGGATGTCCCACCACAGCTCGGGATTGCCCACCGTGTCCTGGTGGAGGCAGTACAGCAGGCCCTTGTACGCCTCGACGGCGGGCGCGAAGGGCGAGAAGGCGGAGGGGACTTCGAGGTCCTTCGACCAGTCGGTGTCGTAGGCGACCCACCGCAGTTCCTTGTTCGTGGCGTCCATCTCCCGCTCACCTCCGCCGATCCCTGTTCGTGGCGTCCATCTCCCGCTCACCTGCGCCGTTCGTGCCAGCAGGTGCCCGTCCGGGCCGCCGGCGCGTCCCGGTCGTGGGCGAGCCGGCCGTTGAGGTAGGTGGCCCGCACGGTGCGGTCGTCCCCCATCAGCGCGAGGGCGAACAGCAGGTCGTGGACCGTCCCGCTGTTGGAGGTGCGCGCGGCCAGCAGCTCGGTGGCCTCGGGGTCGAGGACCACGAAGTCCGCCTCGTGCCCCGGCTCCAGCGAGCCGACGAGGTCGTCCAGGCCCATCGCCTCCGCCGAGCCGGTGGTCGCCAGGTAGAACAGCTTGACCCCGCTCATCGGGAACCTGCGCAGGGCGCCGACCTTGTAGGCCTCGCTCGCGGTCTGGAGCAGGGACAGGCTGGTGCCGCCCCCGACGTCGGAGCCGAGCCCGACCAGCGTGCGCCGGCGCGGACTGGTCGCGCGGCGCATGCGGAACAGGCCGGAGCCCAGGAAGAGGTTCGACGTCGGGCAGTGCGCCACGCCGCTGCCGGTGCGGTGCAGGCGCTTCCACTCGCGCTTGGACAGGTGCACGGCGTGCGCGAAGACCGCGCCGGGGCCGAGCAGGCCGTGCTGCTCGTAGACGTCGACGTAGTCCTCGCACGCCGGGAACAGCCGGCGGACCTTCTTCACCTCGTCCCTGTTCTCCGCGAGGTGGGCCTGGAGGAGCGTGCCGGGGTGGTCCCGCCAGAGCCTCGCGGCCGTCCGCAGCATCTCCGGCGTGCAGGCGACCGCGAACCGCGGGGTGACGGCGTAGATGCTGCGGCCCACGCCGTGCCACCGTTCGATCAGTTCCGCGCTCTGCTCGTAGGCCTCCTCGGGGGAGGCGTCGAGCAGTTCGGGCGGGGCCTCGCGGTCCATCAGCACCTTGCCGGCCGCGAGCCGCATCCCGCGCCCGACGCTCTCCGCGAACAGCGCGTCGACCGACTGCGGGTAGGTGGCGCAGTTGACCATGGCCGTCGTGGTGCCGTTGCGCAGCAGCTCGTCGCAGAACAGGGCGGCGACATCACGGGCGTAATCCGGATCGGAAAAACGCCGCTCCTCCGGATAGACATGGTGTTCCAGCCAATCCAGCAGCTGTTTCCCGTAGGCGGCGATGATCCGGGTCTGCACGTAATGGACGTGGCAGCTGACGAGCCCGGGCAGGATCAGCTTGTCGCGGTAGCGGACGACTTCCACGTCCTCCGGGAGGTCGCGCACGAGGTCGGCGTAGGGGCCGGCCGCGACGATCCTCCCGCCCGCGCAGACCAGCAGCCCGTCCTCGATGTGGACGAGCGCCTCCTCGTCGGGGACCACGAACGGGTCGTCGCGGAACCAGACGAGGCCGCCCCGGACGGCCGTCACGTCCGCGGCCGGGGAAGCAGAAGGTCGCATGGGGCTCTCCCAAGGGGGGTCGAGGCGGTCGCGGGGGCCGTCGGGGCCGGCGGACTCCTGGCGCTCCGCACGCGGAGGACGGGCCGGACGTGTACGGACCGATGGGCGACGAGGCAACTGCGCTCCCAGTCTCGCGGGAGCCGAGGGGCGCTGCGCGCCGGGCTCCACCGGTCGGGTGGTCCTCGGTGCGACTGGTATCGGCGGCCCGCCGACGGCCGAAGCCGGACCACTGCACCGGGGCGAAACCCCAGCAGTGGACCCCGGCAGGGGCGGGGCGGGCGGGGGCGCGGGGGGGGCCCGCCCCCCCCCCCGCCCCCGGGGCCCCCCCCCCCGCGGGGCCCCGGGGGGGGGGGGGGGGGGGGGGGGGGGGGGGGCGCCCCGCCCCCCCCCGCGGCCCTCGGGCCTCACTCCTCGTCGCGGCTCCGGAAGTACCGCCCGCCGCGCGGACCGTGGCAGGCCTGTTGCCCACGAAGTGGCGCAGCTCACGGCGGTGCGGCGCGGACCGTGATCGACTCGTCCGATGCGCCCGTCCTCCCCGCCCCGCCTCCCGCTGACAGCCCGTCAATCCCCGCTGCTCGCCGCCACCGCCGCCGCCCTGCTGCTCGCGGGCTGCGGCGCCGCGACGACCGCGGCCCCCGGCGGCCCGGGCGGCGCCTCCGGCAGCCCCGCGCCGTGCGGCCCCCCGCCGCCGAGCGCGCCCGGCGTGCCGCAGCCGGCGAGGCTGGCCCAGGGCGGGGTGCGGATCACCGCCGTCGGGCGCACCTGCTTCGAGTACGAGGTGACCAACCCGAACAGCGAGCCGTACGACGTCACCGTGCTGTTCGATGGCCCCGGCCCGGACGGGGGAGCGGCGGTGCCCGGCGGCCCGGGGGGCGGGGGAGGGCGCCTCACCCGGACCGTCACCGCGCTGGCGCCCGGCGCCACCGAGAAGGGGCGGGTCGACCTGCTCGCGCCCGGCCTCTCCCCGGCGGGCCCGGCGCCCGCGGCGGGCCCGCCGAAGCCCGGGCTGCTGAAGGTCCGCAGCGTGCCCACCGCCGAGGCGCCGAACGCCGACGGCCCCTGCCCGGCCTCCGGCCTGCGGCTGTACGCCGACGAGGGCAGCGCCGCGATGGGCCTGCGCGCGGTCGGCCTGCACCTGCGCAACTGCGGCACCGCCGCCGTCACCCTCGACGGCTACCCGCAGGTGCAGCCGCTCGACGTCGACCACCGGCCGCTCGACGGGGTGCGCGTCCTGCGCGGCGGCGCCCAGATCGCCGCCGGCACCGGCGCCGACGACCCGCCGCGCACGTTCGCCCTGCGCCCGGGCGAGGGCGCCCGCGCCACCCTGGTGTGGCGCAACACCACCGAGGCCGGCACCCCGCAGAACGCCCCGTACGTGCGGGTGCGCGCCACCCCCGACGCGGCGCCCGTGACGGTCGTCCCGGAGCTCGACCTCGGTACCACCGGGCGCCTGGGCGCCGGTGCCTGGGTCAGGGAGGACGTGCGGGGCGCGCCGACTCCGGCGCCGTGAGGCGGGACCGGCGGCCCGGCACGCTCCCCCGTGGCGTGCCGGGCCGCCGGCGCGGGGAGCGGAAGCCGATGTTCCGCTGCGCGGTGTCCCTCCAGGAGGATGCCAGGGGGCGCCCCCGCGGTGTTGGCACCGGGTGGACACTCCTTGGCACTGGGTGCACGGATCCGGCCTTCCCGCCCGCGGGTTCCGCACGGGGTGCCCGCCCGGCCCGGGCCTACCCGGCCAGGGCCAGGGCCTGGCGCCGGTGCTCGCGGGGCGAGAGCCCGTACGCGCCCTTGAAGGCGCGGCTGAACTCGGCGGCGCGCGGCAGCCCGCAGCGGGCGGCGACGGCGTGCACGGGCAGCTCGCGCAGCGCGGGGTCGGCCAGGTCGCGGCGGGCCCGCTCCAGCCGGCGGCGGCGCACGTAGGCGGCGACGGTCTCGCCGCCGGAGTGCCGGGTGAACAGGCGGTGCAGGTAGCTGACCGAGATGTGGTGGGCGGCCGCGATGACGGCGGGGGTCAGCCCGGGGTCGTGCAGGTGGCGTCCGACGAAGGCGCGGACGTTCTCCACCAGGGCCCGCTGGCGGGTGTCGTCGGGCACGGCGGCCTCGGCGTCCAGCTCCCGGGCGAGCCAGGCGGCCACCAGGTCGACCACCACGGCGCCCAGGCGCGGGGTCTCGGCCGGGCCCAGCACGGCGGCCTGGCGGTCCAGGCCGACGAGGAACTCCGAGAGCAGCGCGCAGGTGCCCTCCCGGGAGGAGAAGCCGCGGCCCAGCAGCCGGTGCACCCGGTGGGCGGGCAGCGGCAGCAGGGCGGTGGGGAAGTCGACGCCGACGGCCTCGATCCGGCGCTGGGCGGGGGCCTGGGCGCGGGAGCCGAGGGCCCGCAGGTCGAAGGGGTGGGAGCTGTCGAGCATGTGGAGGTTGCCCGGCCCGAAGGTCTCGGTGGGCCCGGTGTCGCGGGTCAGGGCGAAGCCGCCGTCGAGCAGCAGGGTCAGGTGGAAGACGCCCCGGTCCGAGCGGCGCACCCGGCGCTCGGTGCGCCGGAAGCGGGTGGGCGGGAAGGAGGTCCGCAGCAGGGTCACCGGGCCGAGCTCCAGGCGCCGCATCTCCGCCCGGAAGTCGTCGCGGTGGACGCTGGTCACCTCGCTGTCCCGGGTGCGGCCGACCAGCTCCCGCCAGCACTCGAACCGGTCCCTGTCGGGCACGCCCTCGCTGCGGAACACGCTCTCCGTGCTCGTGGCCACCTCGCCCTCGCCCTTCCTCTCCGGGGTCCGTCCCCCACCGCCCGGGCGGGCTCCTCCTGCCCACCCGGCGTCACCGGCGCCTCGCGGTCGGTGACACCGCAACCTACAAGGTCGCGTCCGGTGCCCCCGGCCCGGGGCCCGGGGCACCGGCCGCCGGGCCCGGCGTCAGTCCCCTGGGGCCGGCGCGCCCGGCGGGGCGCCCAGGGCGAGGGTGAAGCTGAACCGGTCGCCGCGGTACAGGGTGCGCACCTGCTCCAGCGGGCGCCCGGCGGCGTCCAGGCTGCGGCGGTGCAGCAGCAGCATCGGCAGCGCCGGCGGGGTGCCGACCAGCAGCGCCTCGCGCGGGGTGGCCAGCACCGTCTCGATCCGCTCGTCCGCCGCCCCCAGGCGCACCCCCTGCTCGCGCAGGTAGCCGTAGAAGGACCCCTCGGGGTCGAAGTCCCGGTCCAGCGCGGGCACCCGGGAGACCGGCACGTACGTCGACTCCAGCCCGACGCGCTCCTCGTCCGCGCACAGCACCCGCTCCAGGTGCCACAGCGGCTCGCCCCCGGGGACGTCCAGCAGCCGGGCCATCGCCGCGTCGGCGGGCAGCCGGTCCAGGCCGATCAGGGTCCGCCCGGGGCGCAGGCCCTGGCGCGAGACGCCCTCGGTGTAGCTGCTCAGCGACAGCGGCTGCTCGATCTTCGGCCCGGCCACCACCGTGCCCCGGCCCTGCCGGCGCAGGCGCCCCTCCAGCAGCAGCTCGCGCAGCGCCTGGCGCACGGTGGCCCGGGCCACGCCGTGGCGCTGCGCCAGGTCGGCCTCGGTGGGCAGCCGCCCGCCCGGCCCCAGCCCGGCGATCAGCTCCTCCAGGCGGGCCTTGACCAGGTAGTACTTGGGCACCCGGCCGTGCTCGGGGACGCCGGCGCGGGCGGGCTCGGGGACGGCCCGGGGGATGGGGTGGCTCACCGCGCCAGCCTACCGAGCGCCGCCGGCCCGCCCGGGCGTCCCCGACCGGTGGTCACGGTCCGGTAACGGGTCTGGACTGAATTTCGGCGGTTGTTCATACAGCCGTGGACTCGGCGAGGGGCCGCCCTCGCCCGCCCGACCCATCCTCACTCGCGGTGCGACCGCACCGCACTGACGACCAGTTGGGAGAACCCCGTTGCGCACCTCCCGCCCCGCCCGCACCGCCGCCCTCGCCGCCGCCGTGCTCGCCGCCACCGTCGCCGCGCTGACCCCGCCGTCCGCCACCGCCGCCACGGCCGCCACGGCCGACCCTTCCGCCACGGCCGCCGCCCCCTACCAGGGCCTGCCGAACGGCACCAGGCAGGCCAAGACCCTGGTCATCGGCATCGACGGCACCCGCTACGACAAGCTGCTCACCGCCGACGCCCCCCACCTCAAGGCCCTGATGAACGGCGGCATGACCGCCACCGGCAACCTCTACGCCAACCCGCTGGCCCCCACCCTCTCCGGCCCCGGCTGGTCCACCCTCGCCACCGGCGCCTGGCCCGACAAGCACCAGGTCAAGGACAACAGCTTCACCGGCTCCCGCTTCGACCTGTTCCCCGACTTCGCCACCCGCCTGGAGAACGCCGACCCCGCCACCTCCACCCTGGTGGTCGGCTCCTGGAACCCCATCGCCGCCAACGTCTTCAACGGCCGCGCCGACCTGCGCCTCCAGGAGGGCGAGAACGACGCCAAGGCCGCCGCCGACGCCGCCGACTACCTCGCCCACGGCAACCCCGACGCCACCTTCCTGCACTTCGACCAGGTCGACGAGGCCGGCCACGGCCACGGCGGCGCCAGCCCCGAGTACGCGGCCGCCCTCCACTCCGCCGACACCCTCGTCGGCCAGGTCCTCCAGGCCGTCAGCTCCCGCCCCACGTACGCCGCCGAGGACTGGCTGGTCGTCGTCACCACCGACCACGGCCACACCGACGCCGGCGGCCACGGCGGCAACAGCGCCGACGAGCGCCAGACCTTCCTGATCGCCGACGGCACCGGCTACACCCCCGGCGCGCACCGCTACGACGTCAAGCCCGTCGACCTCGCCCCCACCGTCCTCAAGCACGAGGGCGTCGCCGTCGACCCGGCCTGGAAGCTCGACGGCCGCCCGATCGACGAGATCGCCCCCGACGCCTTCGACGCGCTGCGCCCCGCCCTCCAGGCCCGCGCCGACGAGAGCGGCATCCCCGCCACCGTCAAGGGCTGGACCCACACCCCGCCGGCCGGCTGGAGCATCGACAACTCCCGCATGCCCAGCGGCGGCGTCACCGAGTGGCGCGGCTGGACCTTCGCCACCGACGAGTTCTGGACGGCCGCCCAGCCCGGCCAGTCCCGCGAGACCAACGTGCGCGCCCGCAACGTCTTCGCCGTCGCCGACTCCGACGAGTGGGACGACAAGGCGCACGGCGCCGGCCAGTTCGACTCCACCCTGGTCAGCCCCGCCTACCCGGTGGGCGGCGCCGGCCGCGGCGTGCTCTCCTTCGCCACGGACTACAAGGTCGACGGCCCGCAGACCGGCGACGTCTACGTCGTCTTCGACAACGGCGCCCCGCAACCGGTGAAGTCCTACCGCAGCGACCTCAACACCGTCGAGAACCTGCCCGTCACCGTCCCCGCCGGCGCCGCCACCGCCCGCTTCCGGTTCCGCTACACCGGCACCAACAGCGCCTTCTGGACCGTCGACCAGGTCGCCTTCACCACCACCTGACCCGTACGCCGCGCGGGCGGGAACGGGCGGCCGGCGCCGCCCCGTCCGTTCCCGCCCGCGCGGCCCCGGGCCCCGTCCTCACACCCCCGCCTGCGGGGCGGTCCGCTCGACATGGCGCCGGAAGTCCTCCAGGTCGTCGATCACCCGACGGTCGACGAAGCCGAGCGCCTCGGCGAGGTGCTCCCACAGCCCGTGCGGCTCGACCTCCAGCTGGAGCATCACCCGGGTCCTCTGCCCGTCCACGGGGTGGAAGGTGACCACCCCCCGGTGCCGCGTCGGCCCGGGGCCGCTGTCCCACGCCACCCGCTCGTCCTCCACCAGCTCCGTGGTCACGGCCTCGAACTCCCGCGGCCCGGCCGGGGTCCGCAGCACCCACCGGGTGCCGGCGTCCGAGCGGTCCACACTGACCACCCCCCGCATGAACCGCGGGAACTCCTCGCACGCGACCCAGCCCGCGTAGACCGTGCCGAGCGGTGCCGCCACCTCGACGGACTCCTCGATCCGGTGCATCGCCACTCCTCCCGACGTCCCGTCACCAGCCGCTGCCAAGACGGCTGTTCCTGCCACCGCGCCTGCCCGCGATCGCGCAGGGCATGCCCCCGACCCGCTCCCGCCCCGGGCCCGCCCCGGGCGGGAACGGCACTCAGCGGCAGACGAGCTTGTTGCGGGCGAGCTCCTGGACGGTGCCGGGGGAGACCGGGGTGTCGCAGGAGACGGTGCCCTCGATCTCGGCGTCGAAGGTCGTGTAGGCGGGGTGGGAGCCGAAGACGTAGGCCCAGTGCCCCTTGCTCATGTCGCCCCCGAGGGGCCCGTCGAAGACGCAGGCGTACTCGTCGGCCTTGCCCTGGACGCGGTGGGTGCCCTTGAACACGGCGTAGTCGCCCGGGCGGGAGAAGTTGTAGGTGATCTTCTGCGACCAGGTGCTGGTGGTGGACCTGCCGGTCTGGACGGAGAACCCGACCTTGACGGAGACCTTCGCGAAGAGCGCGCCCGCCGCCGCGCTGATCTCGGTCGAGGCGTTGAAGGTCGTGCTCACGCTCTGGACCTCGGACACCGTGGTCTCGACGGAGCCGGTGGTGCCCGGCGCGATGGTGAGGCCCTTCCAGTGGGTGAGCACCGGGTCGACGACGGCGGTCGAGACCTCGTACAGCGCGCCCTGGGGAACGCGGGGGTCGCACGGGCCGCCCGGCTCGGCCGCGTGGGCGGTGCCCGCGCCGAACGCCGAAGCCGCCACGGTCAGGACGGCGAGCGCGGCGGGTAAGGACAGCCGCCGCAGGAAGGTGTTCGCCAAGGGGACTCCTCGGGGAGGGCGGGTGCCGCGCCGTCACGGCGCCGACACCCGGCACGGATTTGCCAGATCGTGCCCAGAACACCCCCGCCGCACACCCACAACCCCGAACTCCCCTGCACAAACGGAAGGTTGGCCGTGCACATAGCCTGTTGCGCACGACCCGGCCGTCCCTATACTTCCGTTGCCCGCAGGCCGGAACCCGGCCCCGGGCACCCGCCGCTGCGCCCGGCCAGGGCGGCCGGCCGCCCGTACGAGGGAGAACCGATCATGGTCAAGCACTACCTCAAGTACGCCTTCAGCACCCTCACCGCCGCGATGTTCCTCCACATGGTCTGACCCGACCGCCCCGGCCGGAGCAGCGACCGGCCCCGGCCGGGGCCGGCGGCCCACCGTCCGACCCCGGCCCCGGGAGACCGCTTGTTCGCCACCGCGCTGAGCCAACTGCGCTACGGCGCCGCCGTCCTGACCAACCGGCGGATCCGCCCCGCCGACCTCGAACGCCTCGCCCGCGACCTCGTCGCCACCATCGCCGAGTTCGGTGAACCCGGCGAGGACTCCGCCCTGCTGCCCGGCCGCACCGGCCACGTCGACCCGCAGGTCCGCCGGGAAGTGGCCCGGCGCAGCCTGCGCGCCACCGCCCGCGCCGCCGCCCGGCACACCGCCCACTACCGCCGCCAGTTCGCCGAACTCGCCCTCGACCCGGCCCACTTGGAGCCCGAGGACTGGTCCCGCCTGCCGGTCACCCCCAAACAGGCCCTGCGCGCCCTGCCCGCCGCCTTCGTCTCCGACGCCTCCCGCCCCGCCCTGCTGGCCCTCACCACCGGCACCAGCGGCACCCCCACCGCCGTCTGGTTCTCCCGCGCCGAACTCGAGTGCGCCGTCGCCCTCAGCACCGTCTCCGCCGTCCTCGGCCTCGGCCTGCGCCCCCGCCACACCGTCGCCTACGCCGGCTGCTCCCGCGCCACCCTGCCCCTGGTCAACGCCGAGGAGTCCGCCACCCGCGCCGGCGCCGGCTTCGTCCAGTTCGGCACCGTCGCCCCCGCCGCGGCCCTGGACCGCCTCGCCGCCCCCCTCGGCCTGCCCGGCAAGGACCCCCAGATCACCCACCTGACCACCTCCGCCTCCTACCTGGCCGCCCTCGTCCAGGAAGCCGAACGCCACCGGTGGACCAGCGCCGACTTCGGCCTGCGCGCCATCAGCGTCGGCGGCGAGGTGCTCTCCGCGCCGCTGCGCCGGCGCGCCGAGGAGGCCTTCGGCGCCCCCGCCACCTCCGCCTACCTGATGACCGAGATCCTGCCCTCCGGCGCCACCCCCTGCACCCAGGGCCACCTCCACCACACCACCGAGTTCGGACACCTCGAAGTCCTCGACCCGCTCACCTGGCAACCCACCGCCCCCGGCGCCACCGGCACCGTCGTCCACACCCCGTACGTCCCCTACCGCGACTGCACCCTGCTGCTGCGCTACGCCACCGGCGACCTCGTGCGCCTGCCCGCCGAACCGCCCACCTGCGAACTCGCCCACCTGCCCGCCACCTCCGAGATCCTCGGCCGCTGGAACGGCCCGCTCAGCCGCACCGTCACCACCCGCGACGTCCTCGACCTCGTCGAAGCCGAACCCGAGGTCCCGCTGCCCGCCCGCCACGCCCTCACCGAAGGGCCCGACGGCCCCGACGCGCCCGCCCGCCTGCACCTGCTCGTCGACCGCCTGCCCGCCACCGCCCTGCGCACCCGCCTGGAGGACCGCGCCCGCACCGCCGGCCTGCGCCTGGCCGACATCGTGCTGTACGACGACCGCGCCGCCATGCCCCCCACCGCACCCCTGCGCGCCGACCTGCGCGAGCACACCTTCGACACCCCCGACACCCCCGGCCGCAAAGGCACCGCATGACCGTCAGCCCCGCCGCCCTGGCCGCCCTGAGCGCCGCCGTCGCCGCCGAGATCGCCCTGGCCGCCCGCTACCTCGCCCGCGTCCAGATGCCCCGCCCCCCGGTCGGCGTCCACACCGCCGGCGACACCGCCGTGCTGAGCGCCGGCGTCGTCCTCGCCCCGCTGCTCTACACCGCCCTGCCCGGCGCCGCCGTCTGCGCCCTCTTCGGCCTCGTCGCCTGCCTGGCCCTCCAGTTCACCCTCGCCCCGCTGCTCGCCGCCACCCGGCTGCGCCCCGCCCCCTGGTCCTGGGCCGCCGCCCTCACCGCCACCGCCGCCACCGCGCTCGCCGCCCTCACCGGCCACCCCGGCGCCGCCCGCGCCGGCAGCGACCTGGTGATCGCCGCCGCCGTCGTCGGCGTCGCCAACCTCTGGGCCCAGAGCGGCATGCGCTCCACCCACACCGCCGCCCTGGCCGCCGTCCTCACCGGCTACGACCTGGCCGCCACCACCCTCACCGACACCACCGCCCGCTTCTTCGCCCAGGTCCAGGACCGCCCCTTCGCCCCCGTGCTCGCCCTCACCGGCGGCCCCGCCCCCGTCGCCGTCGGCCTCGGCGACCTCCTCCTGCTCGTCCTGTACCCGCTCGTCGCCGCCAAGGCCCACGGCCGCACCGCCGCCGCCACCGCCGCCCTCACCGGCGTGCTCACCACCAGCGCCGTCAGCGCCTGCTTCGCCGCCGGCTGGCTCACCACCGGCTTCCCGCTGCTCACCGCGCTGGGCCCGCTCATCGTCGCCCAGCACCTGTACTGGCGGCGCCGCACCGGCGGCGAGCGCACCACCGCCCAGTGGCGCGCGGGCCACCCGCTGCCCCTGTCGGCCCCCGCCCCCGGCGAACCCGACGCCGCCCTCGCCGCCCCCGTCCCCGACGGCACGCCCCCGGGCAGCTGGCTCGCCCTCGCCGACGGCCGCGTCCTCGGCACCGGCCCCACCCCCGGCCGGGCCCGCCGCGACGCCCGCCGCCACGGCGCCGACACCCCCACCACCGCCCGCCTGGTCTGACCCGCCGCCCGGCCGGACCACGGCGCAGCCGGCGAGGAGCCCCCGCAGGACGTAGGACCGAAGACCGATGGCCCCGCACGCCGCACCCGGGTGGAATGGCCGGATGGACCACGCGCACCACCTCGAGCAGCCGCCCGCCGCCCTCACCGCCGCCCAGCGCACCGCCTACCTCCACCGCATCGCCCTGCCCGACCCCGGCGCCCCCTGCCCGCAGGCCCTCGCCCGCCTCCAACAGGCCCACCTGCGCACCGTCCCGTTCGAGAACCTGGCCGTCCACCTCGGCGAACGCATCGCCCTGGACACCGACGCCCTGCTGGCCAAGGTCGTCACCCGCCGCCGCGGCGGCTTCTGCTACGAACTCAACGGCGCCTTCGCCGCCCTGCTCGCCTCCCTCGGCTACCCGGTCACCCTGCTCGCCGCCCGCGTCTTCGACGGCGACCGGCCCGGCCCGCCGTTCGACCACCTCGCCCTGCGCGTCGACCTCGACGAACCCTGGCTGGTCGACGTCGGCTTCGGCCGCTTCAGCCGCCACCCGCTGCGCCTGGACGAACGCGGCGAACAGGCCGACGCCGAAGGCGTGTTCACCCTCGTGCCGACCGGCGCCCACGGCGACCTGGACGTCCTGCTGGACGGCACCCCGCAGTACCGTCTGGACCCGCGCCCCCACGAGCTCGCCGACTTCGCCCCGACCTGCTGGTGGCAGGCCACCTCGCCGGACTCCCACTTCACCCGCTCGACGACCTGCTCGCTGCCCACCGCCGACGGCGGCCGGGTGACCATCAGCGGCCGGCGCCTGATCACCACCGCCCCGGACGGCGGGCGCACCGAGCGCCTGCTGGCCGACGACGACGAGGCCCTCGCCGCCTACCGCACCCGCTTCGGGATCGAGCTGGACCGCCTCCCGGCACTGCCGGTCCTGCCCGGCTGAGCACGGCGGCGGCCGTCAGGCGCCGCCGCCGCCCAGCAGGAGCAGGTCCCCGCCGCGGGCGAGGGCGCCGTCCACCCACGGCGGCAGGAGGTCCTCCAGCAGCCGCAGGGCCTCCTCCAGGCCGTCCTCGTCCCAGCCGTCCGGCCCGGGCCGCCGCGCCCCCGGCCCGGCCTGCGCCCGGTCGCCGTCGAAGAGCAGCAACTCCTCGCCCACCCGGGCCAGTTCACCGTGTTCGACGAGCACCGGGAAGGGCCGCGGCCACGGCGGGCGGGCCGCCGCGGGCCAGGGGAACGGCCAGCCGCGCCGCCACGGGCCGGCCAGCGCCGGCAGCCCCCAGGCCCGCAGCGGCCCGTCCAGGCCGTCCCAGCCGCGCCCCGGCAGCACCGCCGCCCCCAACTCCTCGCCCGCGAGCGGCGCCAACAGCTCCAGCAGCCGCGTGTAGCGCCGGGGCCGCAAGGCGTCCGCACGCCCGGCGACGAGCTCGCGCAGCGCCGACTCCACCGCCGCCGCGTCACCCCCGCGCAGCGGCCCCTCCCGCCGCCCCGGCGTCCCGATCCGCGCCAGCGCCCGCCGCACGAGGCCCTCGTCCCCGCAGCCCGCCACCGCCAGCAGGGCGCCGCCGTCGACCGCGAACGCCGAAAGGTACTGTTCCGCCACGCCCGCCAGTGTGGCACCCGCCCCCGGCGCCCCGGCCGCCACCCCAACCCCCGCGCCCGCCAGGCGGGTTCACCCCGCTCCCCGCTCTGCCCGCAGCGAATTCGCGCCCGGCAGAGAAAGCGCCCGCCCCGGCCCGCCCGGGCCGACAGTGGACCTCGACGGCACCCCGCCCCGACGAGGAGAGCAGATGACCCCGCCCACCCCGCCCCCGCCCTTCGCGACGCAGGGCGACACCCCGCCCAGCCGCTTCGACGACCACCTCGCCGCGCAGCTGCTCGCCCAGCGGATCGTCCTGCTCGGCACCCAGGTCGACGACGCGTCGGCGAACCGGGTGTGCGCGCAGCTGCTCCTGCTGTCCGCCGAGGACCCGCGCACCGACATCTGCCTGTACATCAACAGCCCCGGCGGGTCCGTCAGCGCGGGCCTGGCCGTCTACGACACCATGCGGCTCGTCCCGAACGACGTCTCGACGCTGGCGATGGGCTTCGCCGCGAGCATGGGCCAGTTCCTGCTCAGCGTCGGGGCGCCCGGCAAGCGGTTCGCGCTGCCGAACGCGCGGATCATGATGCACCAGCCCTCGGCGGGCATCGGCGGCACCGCCGCGGACATCGAGATCCAGGCGGAGAACCTCGAGTTCACCAAGCGGACCATCGAGCGGATCCTCGCCGAGCACACCGGCCAGAGCGAGCAGACCATCGCCCGCGACGGCGACCGGGACCGCTGGTTCACCGCCGAGCAGGCCAGGCAGTACGGGATCGTGGACCGGGTGGCGGAGTCGGTCGCCGACATCCGCCCGGCCGCCTCCCGTCGACGGATCGGACTGTGACATGGGCGCGTACACGGTTCCCTACGTCATCGAGCGCACCGCGCAGGGCGAGCGCTCCTACGACGTGTTCAGCCGGCTGCTGAACGAGCGGATCGTCTTCCTCGGCACCGGGATCGACGACTCCGTCGCCAACGTGGTCATCGCCCAGCTCCTGCACCTGGAGGCGGAGAACCCGGAACGCGAGATCTCGATCTACCTCAACTCGCCCGGCGGATCGTTCACCTCGCTGATGGCGATCTACGACACCATGACCTTCGTGCAGGCGCCGATCTCCACCTTCTGCGTCGGCCAGGCGGCCTCCACCGCGGCGGTGCTGCTGGCCGGCGGGGACCCGGGGCGCCGGTTCGTGCTCCGGCACGCCCGGGTGCTGCTCGGCCAGCCGGCCAGCGGCGGCCGGCAGGGGACGGTCTCCGACCTCAGCCTCGCGGCCAAGGAGGTGGTCCGCATCCGCGCGCAGGTGGAGGAGGTCCTGGCCCGGCACACCCGCCACGACACGGCGACGCTGCGCGCGGACCTGGACCGCGACAAGGTGCTCACCGCCGAGGAGGCCGTCGCCTACGGGATCGCCGACCGGGTGCTGAGCCGGCGGCACGACCCGGCCTGAGCGGCCGTCACCGCGCTCAGGCGACCAGGCACAGGCCGTCGTGGCGCCGACCGGCCGGCGCCCGCCCCGCCCGGACGGCGCGCCCGGTGCGGCCCGGGGCGGCGTGGCGGGCCAGCTCGTCCTGGGCCAGCGAGAGCAGGTCCGCCAGGCCGAGCCCCAGGGCCCGGGCGGCGGCCGCGAGCACCTCCGAGGAGGCCTCCTTGCGTCCGCGCTCCAGCTCCGACAGGTACGGCATCGAGATCCGGGCGGCCTCGGCGACGTCCTTCAGCGTCCGCTCCTGGGCGAGCCGTTCGCGCCGCAGCACGTCGCCGACGAGGTCGCGCCACAGGGGTTCCCGCCGTACGGGGGTCGGCGGGGCGGCGGGCCCGTCCGGCGCGGCCGGCGCGGACGGCCGGGCCTGCGGGCGCAGCGGGATGACGCGGGCTTCGTTCGGCGCTTGAGTGCTCACCCGTCCCACCCTAAGGAGAGCGCGCCCCGGCGGAAGGGGCCGGCGTTCTGCCCTGGGTGAAGCGCCGCCGTTCCCGCGCCCCGCCCGGCCGCCGGTCGGTGGTCGTCACGGCGGCCGGGCTCTGAGCGGCGGCGGGAGGGCCCCGGACGGCGGAACGGAACGCCGTCCGGGCCGTGTCGCGGTCCCGCCCGGTCCTCTTCTCACCCCGATCCGACCGGCCAAACGGACGAATCGGCGCGGAACGGTGCGGAACGCGCGGAACGGGACGCGGGCGGCGCGCTCCGTGTCGCCCGCCGCCCGGTCGCGGGCCGGGCCCCGGGGGAGGACCGCGTCGCCGGGCCGTCTCCGGGCCCCGGTATGTTGATCACTCGCCGGCCCTGTCGGCGTCCCGTCCCCGGGGGCCGACGCACGGGCGCGGCCCCGCACCGGCGGCCGTCGTGCGGGGGGCGGGCCGTTGCCGCGGGGGAGCCGGGAGGAGGACCTCGCCCCGGCGCCGGACGGCCGCCCGCCACCCCGACGTCTCCCGAAGGACCCGCATGACTGCTCCTGTCCCGCCCGACGGCGGCCCGCAGCCCGCCGAGGGCCCGGCCGCCGCCGACCCGTGGGCGCCGCCGGGCCCGGTCGGGCCCGCCGCCGCTCCCGCCGCGCCCCCCGGCCCGATCCCAGGTCAGCTGCCGGGCCTGCCCCCCGGCGTGCCGTACTGGCCGGCCTACCCGCTGCCCGCACCGGCGCCGCAGCCGCGCAACGGCATGGGCATCGCGGCCCTGGTGCTCGGGATCGTCGGCGTCGTCCTCGGCGTGACGATCGTCCTGTTCTGGCTGTCCTGGCTGCCGGCCCTGCTGGCCGTGGTCTTCGGCGCCGTCGCCCTGGGGTACGTGCGCAGGGGCCTGGCGGCCAACCGGGCGATGGCCCTGGCGGGCGTGGTCCTGGGCGTCACCGGCCTGCTGGTCTCGGTCGGCACCGGGGTGTTCGTGGTCTCCCGGGTGCAGGAGGCCCAGCAGGAGCGGCGCCAGGAGGCGGACGCCGCCCGCGCCCGCTCCGAGGCCGCGACCAGGTCCGCCCAGGAGCGGCTGGCCAGGGAGAAGGCGCGGATCGAGGCCGAGCAGCAGAAGGAGGCCGCCGACCTGAAGGCCCGGAGCCTGTCCTTCGGCCAGTCCTACACCTACCCGGACGGCCTGACGGTCACGCTGGCCGCGCCCGAGCCGTACACCCCGCGCGGGCTCGTCGGCGACGTCCCCCCGGGCGCCAGGGTCGTCCAGCTGAGGCTCACCGTCGTCAACACCGGCCCCGCGGAGGTCTCGCTCTACGGGTCGGGGATGCCCACCGTCAAGGACGCCAAGGGCAACCTCGTCTTCATGCTGATCGACGGCAGCGGGCGGATGAAGCTGCTCGGCAGGTCCCTGGCCGCCGGCGCGCAGGCCGACGGGCTCACCGCGTACGCGCTGCCGGGCGACGGCGCCGACCCGTTCACCGTCCGCTTCGACCGCGCCGTCGACGGCCGGCCCAGGGCCGTCACCTGGACCGGCTCGGCCGGCTGACCGGCCGACACCGCCGACACCGCCGACACGGCCCGCGGGATCCGCGGGCCGTGTCGCGCGTCCGGCGCCGGTCACCCGCCGTCCGCGTCCTGCTGCCCCTCCTTCCCCTCATGCCCGTCCTGCCCGTCCCCGCCGCCGCCGAAGGCGGACTCGAACTCGTCGATGTCCTCCTGGCCCAGCGAGATCAGCGAGAAGTCCGACGGGGTGTGGCCGCCGGCGCCCTGCTCGGCGTGGCGCACCAGGCCCTCCAGCACCGCCCTCCAGCGCTCGGCGAGGTCGTCGAGGTCCGCCGTGCCGAGCAGGGCGGCCGGCGCCTCCAGGGCGAAGGACAGCTCGGGGCCCCCGGACGTCTCCCGGGCCCGGCCGTTGATCTCCAGCACGTGCCGCAGCGGCACCGCCGGGTCGACCCCGCCGGGCATCACGTGCTCGCCCGCCGAGGTCCACGGCCGCCCGCCGCCCGCGTCCGCCGCGTCCGCGGTGCCCGCGTCCGCGGTGCCCGCGTCCGCGGTGCCCGCGTCCGCGGCGTCCGCGCCGAGGGAGCCCGCCTCCTCGCCGGACCCGCCGAACCGGCCCAGGTAGTTGAACCCGATCTGCGGCGACGCCAGCGGCTCCAGCACCGCCCGGGTGGCCGGGTTCACCCACCGCAGCAGGCCGTAGCCCAGGCCCTCGCCGGGCCGCCGGCGCAGCTGCTCCTTGATCCGCTTGATCAGCCGCGCCGCGTCCTCGCCGCCGGCCCGGACCTCGGCCGGGTCGATCGGCCCGGTCTCCAGCCACACCGGGTGGACGGCGGTGAACCAGCCCAGCGTCCGGGTCAGGTCCATGTCCGGCGCCAGCGGCACCCGGCCGTGCGCCTCCCGGTCGACCAGGAAGCCCTCCGGCACCGCCCTGCCCCGGGCGCGCAGCCACTCGCGCAGCGCCGCCGTCAGCCCGGCCAGCAGCACGTCGTCCACCCCGGCGTGGAACGCGGCGGGCAGCGCCGCCAGCAGCGGCCCCGCCGTCGCCGCCGGGACGGTCAGCTCGGCGCGCGAGCGCCCGCCGCCCGCGGTGTCCACCCGCGCATCCAGCGCCCGTTCGCCCAGCGGCTCCTCGACGCGGTCCACCACCCGCCGCCAGTCCGGCAGTTCGTCCACCGTCTGCTGGGCCCGGGCCCGCTCGGCCAGCGCCTCGGCCCAGCGGCGGAAGGAGGTGGCCTCGGGGGCCAGGGCCGCCGTGGCGTCGCCGTCGCCGCCGGCCAGGGCCGCGTGGGCCACGGCCAGGTCGGGGACCAGCACCCGCCAGGAGACGCCGTCGATCACCAGGTGGTGGGCCGTCAGCAGCACCAGGCCGGCCCGGCCCGGGCCGCGGTCCAGCAGCACGGCCCGCAGCATCACGCCCTCCCGCGGCGCCAGCGCGGCCTGGGCGGCGGCGGCCTGCTCGTCGACCAGCGCGTCCAGCCGCTCCCGGTCGAGGCCGGCGGCGTCCACCCGGGCCACCAGGTCCGCCGCGTCCGGGGCCCCCGCCTCGCCGGGCTCGGGCACGACCAACTGCTCCCGCTCCTCCTCCAGGCGGGCCCGCAGCACCTCGTGCCGGTCGAGGACGGCCTGGAGCACGGCGGTCAGCTGCCCGGCCGTCAGGCCCGGGGGAGCGGTCAGCAGCATCGCCTGGCTGCCGGCGCGCGCCGGCGTCCCCGCCCGCCGCGCGACCTCGCGCATCACCGGGGTCCACGGGACGGGGCCGTAGGGGACGTCCTCGGCGCGCTCGGCGCCGGCCCCGGCCACCGGCTCGGCGACCCGGGCGAGCTCCGCGGGCGTGCACAGCTCGAAGACCTGGCGCGGCGAGATCGCCAGACCGGCCTTGCCGGCCCGCCCGGCCAGCAGCATCGAGGTGATGGAGTCGCCGCCCAGCACGAAGAAGTCGTCCTCCGGCCCGACCTTCTCCAGGTTCAGCACCTCGGCGAACAGCCGGCACAGCAGCTCCTCCGCGTCGGTGGCGGCCTCGCGCCCGTCGGCCTTCCCGGAGAAGACGGGCTGCGGCAGGGCCGAGCGGTCGAGCTTGCCGTTGGCCGTCACCGGCAGCGCCGCCAGCACCGTCACCGACGCCGGGACGAGGTAGTCGGGCAGCTTCCCGGCCAGGTACTCCTGGAGCTCCCGCCCGTCGGGGCCGCCCTCCTCCCCGCCGCCGGCCGGCACCGCGTACCCGGCCAGGCGCTTGCGGCCCTCGCCGTCCTCGACCGCGACCACGAGCGCCTGGGCCACGCCGGGGTGCGCGGCCAGCACGGCCTCGACCTCGGCCGGCTCGACGCGGAACCCGCGGATCTTCAGCTGCTCGTCGGCGCGGCCCAGGAACAGCAGCTGCCCGTCCGGGGTCCACTGCGCCAGGTCGCCGGTGCGGTACATCCGGGCGCCCTCGGGCTCGCCCTCGGCGGGGAAGGGGCAGGCGACGAAGCGCTCCGCGGTGAGCGAGGGGCGCCCCAGGTAGCCGCGGGCCAGCCCGGCCCCGGCGAGGTAGAGCTCGCCGGTCATGCCGACCGGCACCGGCCGCAGGAACGCGTCCAGGACGAACACCCGGGTGTTGTCCATCGGCCGGCCCAGCGGCACCGTGTCGGGCACCGCGTCCGGGTCGCTGAAGGGCAGCTGGGTGGTGAACGCCGTGGTCTCGGTGGGGCCGTAGGTGGTGCGCACCACCATGCCGGGGTGGGAGCGCAGCAGCGCCCGCACCGCGTTCGCGGACACCACGTCGCCGCCGGTGGACACCTCGCGCACGCCGCCGAAGATGTGCGGGGCCTGCTCGGCGAGGACCCGGAAGTGCCCCGCGGTGGCGTGCACGTTGGTCACCCGCTGGGCGGCGATCAGCCGGCCGCGTTCGACCGTGTCGATGTCGCCGGGCGGCACCAGCACCAGCCGGCCGCCGTGCAGCAGCGTCGTCCAGATCTCGTAGGTGGAGGCGTCGAAGGCGTGGTTGGCCTGCACCAGCACCCGCTGGAGGGTCTCGCCGGACCAGCACTCGTCGAGGCAGAACGCCAGGACGCTGCCGTAGGTCACCGCCACGCCCTTGGGGCTGCCGGTGGACCCGGAGGTGTAGATGACGTACATCAGGTTCTCCGGGCGCACCGGCACCGCCGGGAAGGCCCCGTCCGGCCCGTCCCCGTTCCCGTTCGCGGGGGCCTCCCCGGCCTCCAGCAGCAGCACCCGGGCGGGGGCGAACAGCGCCTCCCCGGCCAGGCCGCGGCGCGCGTTCGCCCCGTCCACCAGCACGACGGCCGCGCCCGCCTGCGCCGCCACCGCGGCCAGCCGCTCGGCCGGGTGCCGGCCGTCCATCGGCAGGTACGCCGCCCCGGCCTTCACCACCGCCAGCAGCGCGGTGACCAGCTCGGGCGAGCGCTCGGCCACCACGCCCACCAGCGTCTCGGGGCCCACCCCGAGCCCGGCCAGCCGGCGGGCCAGGCGGTTCGCCCGCCGGTCCAGCTCGGCGTAGCTCAGCTCGGTGTCCCCGGCCACCACGGCCACCGCCTCGGGGGCGCGGCGCGCCTGGCGCTCGAACAGCTCGGCGAGCGTCGCGTCGGGCAGCTCGCGGCGGGTGCGCCCGCCGGCCCCGTCCAGGTCCCGGTGCTCCTCGCCGGTCAGCACGTCGAGCCGGCCCAGCGGCACGTCCGGGTCGTCCGCGACCTGGCGCAGCACCAGCAGCATCCGGTCGACCAGGCCGCGGGCGGTGCGCTCGTCGAACAGGTCGGGCCGGTAGTCCAACCGGATCTCGGTGTCCTCGGCCGGGGTGACGACCACGGTCAGCGGGTAGTGGGCGGCCTCCTCGCCGCCGCCGGCCGACACCCGCACCCCGGCCGGGCCCCGCCGCGAGACCCAGGCCGGCATCGGCGGCGCCTTCGACTCCCCGGCGGGCCCCGGCTCCGGCTCCGGCTCGGGGGCCGGCGGCGTCAGCGGCCCGCCCGCCTGCTCCCCGCTGCGCAGCGCCGTGCCGCCCAGCCCCTCGCCCGGCGGCACCGGGGCGCCCGCGGGCCGCCCCGGGCCGGCGGAGGGCGCCGCCATCGGCCCGCGCGGGTAGTTCTGGAACACCATCAGGGTGTCGAACACCGCGCCCGGCCCCCCGGCGCGCTGGATCTGCGGCAGGCTCAGCTGCTGGTGGTCGAGCAGCGCGGCCTGCTGCTCCTGCACGGCCGCCATGGCCGCGCGGAACGGCAGGGCCGCCTCCAGCCGCACCCGCACCGGCACCGTGTTGATGAACAGCCCCACCATCCGGTCCGCCTGCGGCACCTCGGCCGGCCGGCCCGAGACGGTCGCCCCGAAGACCACGTCCAGCCGCCCGGACAGCTTGCCCACCAGCAGCGCCCACGCCACCTGGAACACCCGGTTGAGGGTGACCCCGGCCTCGCGCGCGGTCTCCCGCAGCCGCCCGGTCAGGTCCTCGCCGATCCGCTCGACCACGTGCCGCAGCATCACCGGCGGCCCGCTGCGGTCGGCCGGGCCCACCAGCGTGGGCTCCTGCGTCCCGGCCAGCATCGCGCGCCACGCCGCCCGCCCGGCCTCGGCGTCCCGGCGCCCCAGCCAGGCCAGGTAGTCGCGGTACGGCGGCACCTTCGGCAGCACCGAGGCGTCGCCGCCGTTGTCGTAGATCGTCCACAGCTCGTCGAACATGATCGGCAGCGACCAGCCGTCCATCAGGATGTGGTGCATCGTCACCACCATCCGGTGCCGCTCGGGCCCGGCACGCAGCAGCAGCACCCGCAGCAGCGGCGGCATGCCGAGGTCGAAGCGCCGCGCGTCGGTCGCCGCCAGGCGCCCGGCCTCCTCCCGCGCCTCCCGCTCGCCCAGCTCGCCCAGGTCCGCGTACGTCCACGGGACGCGCACGCCCCGGGCGACGACCTGGACGGTGTCGCCGGACGCACGGGAGCGGAAGCCGGCCCGCAGGCTCGCGTGCCGCTCCAGCAGCGCCTGCCAGGAGGCGTGCAGCACCTCGGGCCGCAACGGGCCCTCCAGGTTGAGGATCCGCTGCCCCACGTACACGTCCCGGGGCGCGTCCTGGTCGTACGAGGCGTGGAACAGCAGCCCCTCCTGCAGCGGGGAAAGCGGCCACACGTCCTCGACCGTCAGCTGGGTCATCGTGCTCTCCGTTCGGGTTGGTCCGGGCCCGGCGCCGCCGTCGGCGGCGGCAGCAGGCGCAGGGGCCCTCCGCCGCCCGGCGGCGGGGGCGGGGCGCCGTAGCCGTCGGCCGGGGCGGGCCCGGCCTGCGGGCGCGGCGCGGGAGGGTCGGCGAACTGGGTGCGGTACAGCTCCGCGTACAGGCCGCCGGCGCCGACGAGTTCGGTGTGCCGACCGCGTTCGACCACGCGCCCGCCCCGCAGCACCAGGATCTGGTCGGCCTCGCGGATCGTGGACAGCCGGTGCGCGACCACCAGCGCGGTGCGCCCGGCCAGCGCCGTCCACAGCGCCTTCTGCAGCGCCGCCTCGGACTCCGAGTCCAGGTGCGCGGTGGCCTCGTCGAGCACCACCACGGACGGCTTCTTCAGCAGCAGCCGGGCGATCGACAGGCGCTGCTTCTCACCCCCCGAGAAGCGGTAGCCGCGGTCCCCGACGACGGTGTCCAGGCCGTCCGGCAGCGCCTCCACCACCTCCCGCACCTGCGCGGCCTCCAGCGCCTCGACGAGCTGCGCCTCGGTGGCGTCCGGCTTCGCGTAGAGCAGGTTGGCGCGGATCGTGTCGTGGAACAGGTGCGCGTCCTGGGTGACCACGCCGACGGTGTCGCGCAGCGAGGCCGGCGACAGCTCCCGCACGTCGTGCCCGCCGATGCGCACCGTGCCCGAGGTCGGCTCGTACAGCCGCGCCACCAGCTGGCTGACGGTGGTCTTGCCCGCGCCCGAGGGGCCGACCAGCGCGGTCAGCCGGCCCGCCGGCGCCCGGAAGCTCACCCCGCGCAGCGCCTGGACGCCGTCGGGGCGCTCCGGCGCCGGCAGCGACAGCGTCTCCAGCGAGGCCAGCGAGACCTCGGCCGCCGTCGGGTAGCGGAAGGTGACGTCCTCGAACTCCACCTCCGGGGCCCCGCCGGCCGGCGCGGACGCCAGGGCCACCGCCCCGGGCCGCTCCCCGGCCGCCGGCCGCAGGTCCAGCACCTCGAACAGCCGGTCGAAGGAGACCAGCGCGGTCAGGTAGTTCGACTGGAGGTTGGACAGCTGGTTGATCGGGCCGAACAGCCGCGCCAGCAGCGTCGCCAGCGCCACCAGCGTGCCGATCCGGATGCTCCCGGACACCACCAGCTCCCCGCCCACCCCGTACACCACCGCCGTGGCCAGCGAGGCCAGCAGCGTCACCGTCACCAGCAGCATCCGCCCGTAGACGGACGTCACCACCCGCACGTCCCGCACCCGCGCCGCCCGCCCCGCGAAGCCGCGGCCCTCGCGCTCCGGGCTGCCGTACAGCTTGACCAGCAGCGCCCCCGCCACGTTGAACCGCTCCTGCATCAGCGAGCCCAGCTCCGCGTCCAACTGCATCGACGTGCGCAGGTTGCGCTGCAGCCGCCGGCCCACCACCCGACCCGGCAGCACGAACAGCGGCACCGTGACCAGCACCACCAGCCCCACCAGCCAGGACAGGTAGAAGATCGTGGCCACCACCAGGCACAGCACCAGGAGGCTGGAGAGCACGTTCGACAGCAGCACCGTCACCGCCTGCTGCGCCTCCATCACGTCCGTGTTCAGCCGGCTCACCAGCGAGCCGGTCTGGGTGCGGGTGAAGAACGCCAGCGGCTGGCGCTGCACGTGCCCGAACACCTCGGTGCGCAGGTCGTAGATCAGCCCCTCGCCGACGCGCGCCGAGCTGCGGCTGACCAGGAAGCCCACCAGGGCCTGGAGCAGCGCCAAGGCCGCCACCGCCGCGGCCGCGCCCGCCACCACGCCCCGGTCGCGCGGCACGATGCCGCGGTCGATCAGCTCCTTGAACAGCAGCGGCGTGGAGACGGTGATCAGGGCGTCGAGCACGGTCAGGGCCAGCAGCGCCGCGATCTGCCGGCGGTAGGGCCGCAGGTAGGGCAGGATCCGCCGGGCGGTGCCGGGCCTGACCTGCCCCCGGGCCGGCTGCGTCCCGTCACCGGGGGTGGCCCGGATCGTGATCAGCGGGCCCGGGCCGCTCGTCATGGCGCGACGACCTGCCCGCCGTGCGGCGCCTGCTCGGCGTCCGGCACCTGCGCGCCGTGCGGCGCGGCCCCGCCGGGCGGCGGGGCGTGCGGGTCCCGCGGCCGCTGGTCGGTCCACACGCGGTCGACGTACGCCAGGCACTCGTCCCGCGCACCCCGGCCACGGGCGACCCGCCACCCGGCCGGCACCTGCGCGAACGCCGGCCACAGCGAGTACTGCCCCGCCGCGTTGACCAGCACCAGGTACGGGGCGTCCGGGTCGTCGAAGGGGCTGCTCATCACGTCTCCTCTGTCGTTCGGATACCGCCCGCCGCCCACCGGCGGGCCGCGGCGCGCACGGCGCGCCCTCACCCCGGCGGGCGGGCCGCGAAACGCCCCGCCTTGCCCAGCACGTCCGCCGCGTGGACGCGCAGCGCCTGCTGGACGGCGAACTCCGCCAGGTACGCGCGCAGGGCGTCCGCCGACTCCAGCGCCAGGTTCACCATCCGCCGGTTGGCCGTGACGGCCGGGTCGTCCAGCAGCTCCAGGGCCCGCTCCACCGCCCCGTCCAGCCCGTCCGGCTCCACGACCTCGTCGACCAGCGCAGCGGCCTGCGGTTCGTCCGCCCGCACCCGCCGCCCGCCCAGCACGATCTGCCGCGCCAACCGCGGCCCGGTCACCGCCGGCAACCGGAAGTCCGCCGCCCCCGGGACGATCCCCTCCTGCGCGGCCGGCAGGCTCAGGTACGCGTCGGACGCCGCCAGCACGTGGTCCACCGCCAGCAGCAGCTGCATCCCCCCGCCGATCGCGAACCCGTCCACCGCCGCCACCCACGGCATGTCCGTGAACGGGTAGCGCCACGACTCCTCCTGCGGGCGCAGCCCCAGCATCAGCTTGCGCAGGTACCCCAGCTCCCGGCGCAGCAGGAACCCCGCCAGCGTGATCTCGCCCGCGTGCAGGCGCTTGAGGTTGATCCCCGCGCTGAACACCCGCCGCCCCGCGTACCGCGGATGCGTCATCACACCGCCGCGGATCAGCCCGATCCGGCACCCGCCGTCCAGCAGCGCCAGGTCCACCGCGGTCTCCATGTCGTCGACCTGCTGCTCGTCCTCGGCGTTCAGCCGCTCGCCCGCGCACATCGTGATCCGCGCCACCCCCGCCCGCCGCTCCAGCAGCGTCGTCTCCATCCGCACCACCCCCTGCGCCCGGAACCGCCCCAGCAGCCCCAGCGCGCGCCCGGTGGGCCGCAGCATCGAGTCCATCAGGTGCCCGCCGGCCGCGGGGGAGCGCAGCAGGCCCCGCAGGAACACCCCCACGTCGACCTCGTAGCCCAGCCGCCGCGCCACCGGCAGCGCCCGCTCCGCCCGCAGCTGCGCGGGCGTCGGCACCAGGTGCGGCACCACGGCCCCCACCCCCTCCACCAGCTCCGCCAGCCGCGGCCGCAGCACCCGCCCCGCGGTGAGCCGGTCGTACAGCGCCTCCGCGTGGCGCTCCAGGAACGCGGTGCGCTGCGCCCGGCCGGCCTCCAGCGCCTCCTCCGCGGCCGCGCGCGCCGCCGCGTCCAGCGGCCCCGGGCCGGGGAAGGGCGCCAGCCGCCGCGCGGCCCGCTCCAGCGCGCCCCCCTCGCGCCCGGGCCCGCGCACCACCGCCGCGCCGGACACCGCGCCCGCCGCCGTACCCGCCGTGCCCGTCGTGCTCATGCCGTCACCCCGTCCGCGGCCCGGCTGCGCCGCAGCGAGCGGTCGCAGGCCGCCAGATGCGGCCCCAGGGCGTCCTCGAAGCTCATCCACTGGGCGTCGAAGGCCAGTTGGCGCCGGATCGCGAGCTCCGGCCCGGACAGGTGGCGCAGCAGCCGGGCGGCCGCCGCCAGGGCGCGCCCCGGCTCCCGGCTCACCTCGTCCACCAGGCAGCGCTCCAGGGCCTCGCGGGCGGTGATCGGCACCCCGAAGAGCACCGTGCGCCGCGCGCGGGCCAGCCCGAGCTGCTGGACCAGCCGGAACCCGGCCATCCCCGGCCAGGTGGCCTGCCCGTGGAAGGACAGCAGCAGCCGCAGGTCCGGCGCCGCCACCCGCACGTCGGAGGCCAGCAGCAGGTCCAGCGCCACGCCGCCGCACTCCCCGCTGGCCGCCGCCAGCGTGGGCACGCGCAGCCGCTCCAGGCGCCGCACCGCCCGCTCCCACTTCGTCACGGCGGCGACGTCGGCCGCCTTCGCCGCCTCCTCGCCGCTCGGCGCGCCGGAGACGAACAGGCACACGGTGTCGGCCCCGGCGCTCTCCGCCTCGTCGCACAGGGCGACGACGGCGGCGGTCAGCTCGGCCGAGATCTCCCGGCTGCCGTCCACGTGCAGCACGGGCCCCTCCGGGAGGGCGTTGACGGGCATGGCGGTCTCCCTTGCCTTGGGTCACCACTGGATGAGCGCGGACTCGATCGTCGAACCCGGCCCCATGGTCATCAGCACGCCGTAGTCGCCGTCACGGACCACGCCCTCCTGGAGGAGCCGGTCGTAGGAGAAGAGGAACGAACCGCTGGAGACGTTGCCGAAGTCGCGCAGCACCGTGATGGTGTGCCGCAGGTCGTGCCGGGTCAGCCCCAGGTTGACGGCCACCGCGTCGATGACCTTCTTGCCGCCGGAGTGCACCAGCCAGTGCGCGACGTCGTCACGCCGCACCGCGGTGCCCGACAGCAGCCGGTCGACGACCTCCTCGACGTGCGCGCCGACCAGGTAGGGGACCTGCGGGTCCAGGAAGAAGCTGAAGCGGCCCTGGTCGCGGTCCCAGTCGTAGCGCATCGCGTCGATGGCGTCGACGACGGTCACGCTCGCGGTGCGCAGGATCCGCGGCCCCTCCAGCGGCCGGCCCCCCTCCTGCTCCCGCCGCGGGCCGGGCGCCGCCCGCGGCCCCTCGCCGTCCTGCGGCCCGGACATCACCGCCACCGCCGCGGCGCCGTCGCCGAACAGGCTGTTCACCACCGCGGTGCGCATCGTGGAGTCCATCGTGTACGCCGCCGAGCAGGCCTCCGAGCACACCATCACCGCCAGCCGGCCCGGGTTGGCCGCCGCCCAGTTGCCCACCACCGCCAGCGCGTTGAGCCCCGCGTTGCAGCCCATGCCGACGATGTCGGCCCGCGCGGTGTGCCAGTCCATGCCCAGCTCGCGGATCAGCAGCGCGCTCAGCCCCGGCGTCAGGAAGCCCGTCGACGTCACGCAGCACAGGTACGCCACCTCCGACAGGTCCGCCCCGACCCGCTTCAGGCACAGCCGCAGCGCCTCCGCCCCCATGCTCACCGCCCACGCCCTGTGCTTGTCCAGCAGGTCGCCCTGGCTCTCCCGCACCCGGGATCCGTCGGGCGCCGCCGGCGGCAGCACCAGCGACCGCTGCCGGATCGAGCCCAGCAGGAACACCGAGCGCACCTTGCGGTCGGTGATCCCGAACAGGTCCAGCAGCTCCTCCTGCGAGTAGTGCTCCGGCGGCACGGCCGTGCCCACGCCCAGGATGTGCGGGAGCGTGGCGGCCGGCGCCCGGTCCAGGGCCGCACTCACCGCGCCCCACCCCCCGCCGCGGCCCCCGGCCCCGCCGCCGCCGGCACCCCGCCCCCCGGCCCGCCGGGCGGCCCGCCGTCCGGCGCCTCACCGCTGAGCACCTCCACGAACCGCGCCAGCCGCGCCACCCCCTCCACCACCTGCTCCGGCGTCAGGTAGCTGATCGACAGCCGGATCTCCCGCTCGCCCCCGCCGAACGGGTGGAAGAACTCCATCGGCGTCCACAGCACCCCGAACTCGCGCGCCGAACGCTCCAACGCCGCCGTACCCGTACGGAAACCCGTCCGCAGCGTCAGGAAGAAACCCCCGTCCGGACGGTTCCACCCCACCCCCAGCTCCCGGCGCCGCCCCGGCGGCAGCCACCGCTCCAACTGCGCCAGCGTCGCCGCCATGCTGCGCCGGTAGTGCTCGGCCGCCCGCGCGTTCAGCACCGACAGCCGCCCGTCCGCCCCCAGCACCGCCCCCGCCGCCACCGCCTGGCTCAGCGAGGAGGTGTTGAGCGTCACCATGCTCTTCACCTTCGCCAGGTCCGCCGCCAGCAGCCGCACCCCGCCCCGGGCGTCCCGCACCTCCTGGTCCGCCACCACGTAGCCCACCCGCGCCCCCGGGAACACCGTCTTGGAGAACGTCCCCAGCTGCACCACGCACCCGCCGCGGTCCAGCGCCTTCAGCATCGGCCGCCGCGGCCCCGGCCCGCTCAACCGGTACGGACTGTCCTCCAGCACCAGCAGCCCGCACCGCCCCGCCACCTCCAGCAGCGCCTCCCGCTGCGCCCCGTCCAGCGTCGACCCGCTCGGATTCGCGTGGTCCGGCACCACGTACACCGCCCGCGGCCGCCGGCCCGCCGCCCGCTGCGCCGCCGCCGCCGCCTCCACGTCCGCCGCCACCAGCCGCCCCTCGCGCTCCGGCACCGCCACCACCGGGACGTCCAGCAGCCGCGCCGCCCCGATGATTCCGACATAACAGGGAGTCACCAGCAGCAGCACGTCCCGCGGCCCCGCGAACAGCGCCCGCAGCACCAGGAACATCGCCTCCTGCGCACCGACCGTCACCACGACCGCCTCGGGCGCCACCTCCAGCCCCTCGTCCCGGCGCAGCCAGTACGCCACCAGCTCCCGGATCTGCCCCGCGGCCGGCCCGTACTGGTAGAACGCGCTGCGCACCTGCTCCGGCCCCGCGCCCCGCTCCGCCAGGTACGCGGCGTAGCGGCGCAGGTCGGCGTGGACGTCC
Source organism: Kitasatospora sp. NPDC018619 (assembly GCF_044391605.1). Classification (NCBI taxonomy): domain Bacteria; kingdom Bacillati; phylum Actinomycetota; class Actinomycetes; order Kitasatosporales; family Streptomycetaceae; genus Kitasatospora; species Kitasatospora sp. NPDC018619. The sequence continues at coordinate 58,860 of NZ_JBISAI010000012.1, read as the reverse complement.
TCGACCTCGAAGAAGCCGTCATAAGGGCGCCCCGGCGCGAAGGACACCGCGTCCGGGTAGCTGAACGTGACCTCGTTCAGGAAGTTCATCCGGTCGAGGACCGGGTCCTCGATGCTCGAGTGCAGCGTGGACGAATCGAGCACCATGATGCCCGCCTTTCCGTGGACGAGCCGCAGGCAGGGCACCCCGTCGTACGGCGGATGCCAGGGCTCGCGTGGAGGACGCACGGCAGCGCGACGATCCGGCGGCGTCCCACCGGCGGATCGCCGGTCCCGTCCTCCCGCGTTCGAACACCGGGTGTTGTCGACGTCGACCTCATGGCGGCCCCTCGGAGAGGGCCCGCGCACTCCGGCCCGGCGACGCCCACCACGGGCGCACCGCCCGCGCGCGACAGCGCAGCCGAGCACCGGGCCGAACCACGACGCGAGGGTGCCGGGCAGCATCCCGGTACGCCCTGGCGCCGCTTCGCACCGGCCACCGGTACCCGACGGATACCTGGAGCACAGGGCCCTGTCTGCTGTTTGTCCTCGTACCAGTACGCGCCCCCGGGCAAGGGCCTGTCAAGCGCTGTCGGTTTCCCTCCCGTCACGCTCCGCGACCGCCGGGCGGGGCGGCGGCGCCCGGTGCCCCGGGGGCGGCCCGGGCGCCCGCGCCCGCCGCGCGCCCCGGCACCCCGGCCGCCCGCCGGAGGGCCCGGCCGCCCGCCCCGCCCGGTAGCCGGGCCGTCACCTGACGTGGTCTCAACCACTGGAGGAAAAGCCCAGCTCGGTGCGGAGCCGCACCGGCCGGCTTGACGGAATTCGCCAACCGCCCGCCTCACGCGCACCAGGCATTGACCCGAGCATGACGCCGTGTGAGTGTTCGGGCACCCGAGCGCGGACGGCCCGCACGGCCGTCCCCACCACCGGCCCAGCGGTGCGCCACCAGCCTTCGCCGTCCGCGGTCGAGGACCCCCACACGCGAGGAGCCTCGATGCAACGCAGAGTTTCCGCAGGCCGGTTGCTGACCACGGCGACCACCCTGACCGTCCTGGCCGCCACGATCGCCGCCACCGCCGGGCCGGCCACCGCCGCGCCCGCCCCCACCCCGGCGCCCAGCGCCCTGGCCGCCGCCGTCAACGCCGCCGACACCGCCGCCGCGGCCGGCCTGGACGCCCTGGCCAAGGGCCCCGACGAGACCTACGAGCGCAAGGACGTCACCCCCTGGGTCGGCGGCCTCTACTCCGTGGCCTACGAGCGCAGCTACCACGGGCTGCCCGTGGTCGGCGGCGACGCCGTCGTCCTCGCCGACGCCCAGGGCCGGGTCCGCGCCCTCCAGTCCGCCGCCACCGGCCCCGTCGGCGCCCCCACCAAGGCCCGGATCAGCGCCCAGCAGGCCGAGAAGACCGCCCGCACCAGGCTCGCCGCCGTCGACTCCGTCGAAACCCGCCGCCTGGTCGTCCGCGTCAAGGACGGCAACGGCGGCCGCCTGGCCTGGGAGACCGTGCTCGCCGGCCACCGGGGCACCACCCCCAGCCGCCTACACGTCTTCGTCGACGCCACCACCGGCGAGGTCGTCGACAGCTACGACGACGTCCGGGCGGGCACGGTCAACAGCGAGTGGAACGGCCCCGCCCCGGTCACCATCAGCACGACGAACTCCGGCGGCTCGTACTCGCTGCGCGACCCCAACCGCCCCGGGCTGTCGTGCGCGGACTACGGCACCGGCCAGGTGTTCTCCAAGTCCGGCGACTCCTGGGGCACCGGCAGCGCCTCCAGCAAGGAGACCGGCTGCGGCGACGCGATGTTCGCGGCGCAGAAGGAATGGGACATGCTCCGCGACTGGCTGGGGCGCAACGGGCACAACGGCAACGGCGGCAGCTGGCCGGTGAAGGTCGGGCTCAACGACGTCAACGCCTACTGGGACGGCAGCACGATATCCATCGGCCACAGCCAGGCCAACAAGTGGATCGCCTCGATCGACGTGGTGGGCCACGAGTTCGGGCACGGCATCGACCAGTACACCCCCGGCGGGGCCAACAACGAGTCCGGCCTGGGCGAGGCCACCGGCGACATCATGGGCGCGCTGACCGAGGCCTACGCCAACGAGCCCGCCCCCTACGACTCGCCGGACTACACCGTCGGCGAGATGATCAACCTCGTCGGCAACGGCCCCATCCGCAACATGTACAACCCCTCGCTCGTCGGCAACAACCCGAACTGCTACTCGGCGTCCATCCCGAGCACCGAGGAGCACGCCGCGGCCGGCCCGCTCAACCACTGGTTCTACCTGCTCGCCGAGGGCTCCAACCCCGGCGGCGGCAAGCCCACCAGCCCGACCTGCAACAACTCCGCCGTCACCGGCATCGGCATCAAGGACGCCGGCCGGGTCTTCTACGGCGGCATGCTCCTGAAGACCAGCGGCATGACCTACAAGCGCTACCGCACCGCCACCCTCACCGCCGCCAAGAGCCTCGACCCCTCGTGCACCTTCTACAACCGGGCCAAGGCCGCCTGGGACGCCGTCAGCGTCCCCGCCCAGAGCGGCGACCCGACCTGCACGCCGTCCGGCACCAGCGACTTCTCCCTCTCCCTCAACCCGGCCTCCGGATCCGTCCAGCCCGGCGCCTCCACCACCGCCACCGTGAACACCGCCGTCACCTCCGGCACCGCCCAGAACGTCGCCCTGACCGCCTCCGGCCTGCCCGCCGGCGTCACCGCGACCCTCAACCCCACCACGGTCCAGGCCGGCTCCTCCGCCACCCTGACCCTGACCGCCGCCTCCACCGCCGCCAACGGCACCTACCAGATCACCGTCACCGGCACCGCCGGCGCCACCACCCACACCGCCCAGTACAGCCTCACCGTCGGCGGCGGGGGCACCCCCAACCCCGGCGGCACCTGGACCGCCGGCACCACCTACCAGGCCGGCGACGTCGTGACCTACAACGGCGTCAGCTACCGCTGCCTCCAGGGCCACACCGCCCTCGTCGGCTGGGAACCCCCGAACGTCCCCGCCCTGTGGCAGGCCGTCTGACCGAGGCGCCCCACGCCACCCACCGAACCGCTGCGCCGCGGCCCGTCGAGGGGGACGGACCGCGGCGCAGCCACGCGCGCACGGACCCGCCCCTCGGCTACCCTCGCCCCTCGTGCACGAACACCCCCACCCCCCGGCCCTGCGCGTCTTCATCGCCCTGGCCCCGCCCGACGACGCCAAGGACGAACTGGCCCGCGCCCTGCGCCCCGCCTACGCCGGGTACCCGCGGCTGCGCTGGAACCGGATCGAGGACTGGCACATCACCCTGGCCTTCCTCGGCGAACAGCCCGCCACGGCCGTGCCGCCGCTGCAGGCCGCCCTGGCCGCCCTCGCCGCCCGCCGCCCGGCGCTGCACCTGAGCCTGCGCGGCGGCGGCCACTTCGACCACCGGCTGCTGTGGACCGGCGTCGACGGGGACCTCCGCGCCCTCCACGCCCTCGCCGCCGACGTCCGCGACCTGGTCGCATCCCACGGGATCGGCTTCCGGGACCGCCCCCTGCAACCCCACCTGACCCTGGCGCGCGCCCGCCGCGACGACCCCCACAGCGTCCCGCGGGCCGCCGCCGGCCTCACCGGCTTCACGGGCCGGACGTGGCGGACCGAACGCCTCCACCTCGTCGGCAGCGACACCGCCCGCGGCCCCGGCCCCATCCGCTACCGCGACATCCGGGCCTGGCCCCTGGGCACCGCCGCCGAGGACCGCGACGCCACCCGGCCCTGACGCCATGAGCGCATGATGCGGTCACCGCAGCGACGTTCCATGCGAGGAGGAGTGCTGCCCCGAGGAGCGCTCCCGTGCTACGTTCCCGGAGACGGAAGGAACGCGATGTCCGAGATCTTCGCGGCGGTGGACGCCCTGCTGGCCAAGGCCCGCGACGGCGGCGACCTGCCGGAGCCGGCCGAACGCGAACGCCTGCGCAAGGCCGCCGGCCTGACCCAGGCCGAGGTGGCCGAGGCCCTCGGGACCCGCCGGGAGACGTTCGCCAAGTGGGAGAACGGCACCGCGCGGCCGCGGGCCCCCCGGCGCGGCGCCTACGCCTTCCTCCTCGCGGGCCTGGCCGACATCCACGGCACCCGCGGCCCGGACGGCTGGCTCGCCCCCGCCCGCCGGGCCCGCCCCCTGGACACCGCCGACCAGCCCGCCACCGAGGGGCAGTGACACCCTGATGGACCGCAAGACCTACACCGCCGAGCTCGCCGGCCTGCGCGAGCTGCGCACCGGGATCACGGCCGCCCAGAAGGCCGTCGCCGCCGCGCAGAAGGAGTTGGACAAGCTCACCGCCCAGCGCGCCCGCCGGGTGGCCGGGCTCGCGGGCTACGAGGGCGCGCAGGCCGCGGCCGTCGCAAAGGCCTCCGGCCTGTCGGTGGGCGACGTGGTACGGATCGCCCCGCTGCTGGACCCGACCCCGGCCGCCGTCCGCGCCGCCGCGCCCGCCCCGGCGCCCGCGGCGCAACCCGCCCCCGCCGCCGAGCCCCCCGCCGCCGAACCCGTCACCGAGCCCCCCGCCGCCGAGCCGGCCACCGACGCCACCGAGGCCGCCCCCGCCCCCGGGCAGACGGAACCCGGCGTACAGGCCGCCCCGCCCCCAGCGGCCGCGTCCGCCCCCGCCCCCGCCGGACAGAGCGCACCCGCCGCACCGCGCGAACTGCCCACCCTCCCCGAAGGCCCGCCCGGCGCCCGGTTCGAGGCCGCCACCACCGGCCTGGCCTCCAAGCGCCCCCGCTTCACCCAGCAGACCCGCAGCACCGTCTTCCTGGACGCCGCCACCGGCGACCTCGCCGTGCGCGACCGCACCGTGCGCCTCGACCTCGGCACCCGCACCCCCGGCGAGATCCTGGACGCCGTCCTCGCCGCCGCCCCCGGCACCGAGCGCGTCTACATCACCGCCGGCGCCCCCTGGCACGACGGCGCCGAGCGCTACCCCACCCTCAAGGACGCCGTCGCCGCCTGGCTCAACACCCCCTGCGAGCGGTGGACCACCGCCGTCGGCTCCGGCCGCGACAAGCTCGCCGGCCACTTCGTCCACCAGCGCCAGCCCGTCGGCCGCTACGCCCCCGCCGCCGCCCCGGACAGCGGCAGCACCGAGATCCGCTCCATGGGGGAGTGGTTCGACCCGGACGGCGCCGACGTCGCCACCTGCCGCCAGGCCTTCACCCTGCTGTGGCAGGCGCTGCGCCGCCACTGGGACGACGCGGTCCTGATGGGCTCCCCGAGCCAGACCGGCCGGGACCTGTGGTCGCGCACCATCCCCACCACCGGCAAGTGGGCCGGCGGCTACCCCGTCCTGTCCGAGGAACTGCGCGGCCTGCTGCACGCCACCGGCGGCCAGGGCCGCACCGAACTGCTCCTGCCCCCGCGCGTCCCCGAGCAACTGCCCGCCCTGGTCGAGTACGACCGCACCTTCGCCTACGCCAAGCACCTGTGGAAGTCCCCGGTCGGCACCCCCACCCGCGTCACCGCCGCCGCGTTCGCCGCGATGAGCGGCGCGGAGCAGACCAGGGCCCTGATGTCCTGCTCGCACTGGAACGTGCGCGTCACCGTCCCGCCCGGCTGGAACCACGTCGGCCTGCTCCCGGCCCCCGTCACCGGGGACCGCGCCTGGACCTACCCCGCCGAGCCCGGCACCACGTTCACCACCTGGGCGGGCGGCGCGGAGGTCCACCTCGCCCTCGCCAACCACCTGATGCCCTGGAAGGTCGAGATCCTCGGCGGCCTGCTGTTCGAGGACGGCAAGCCCCTCGACGAGTGGGGCAAGCGCCTCAAGGCCGCCTGGGCCGACCTGACCGGCCTCTCCCGCGCCCACGCCGACGAACGCCAGCGCACCGCCGCCTACCTCGCCTCCCGCGCCGTGCGCGCGGTGCTGCTGTTCGGCCTCGGCGGCTTCGCCCAGCGCCCGCGCCTGGTCTCCGGCACCACCCCGGCCGGCGAGGCGCTCCCGGCCGGGGCGGAGATCCTCGGCCAGGACGGCGGGGTGGTGACCTGGCAGCGGCAGGCCGGCTTCTCCCGCGACCCGTACGCCCACCCCGAGTGGGCCGCCTACGTGTGGTCCGGCGCCCGGGCGGCGCTGCTGGACACGAAGTACCGCCAGGGCAAGGAGGTCGTCGGCCACGCCGGCGCCCTGCACGCGAGGCCCGGCACGGTCGTCTACTTCGGCACCGACAGCATCGCCCTGACCGAGCGCCAGCCCTGGCCCTACCGCGGCGAGGTGGGCGACTACCTCCTCAAGGGCCACCTGAGCGGCCCCCTCGACCACCCCACCAGCCAGGAGCAGTACCTCAAGCTGCGCGGCCGGGGCCGCGCCGAACTCGCCTCCGCGGGGGAGCGGTGAGCCCCGCCGACCCGAGCCGGCCGAACGAGGCCGCCCGCCTGACCCAGGAGCTCATCGACCAGGGCTACACCAGGCGCCAGGTCGCCGCGATGCTCGGGCGCGACGCCTCCCTCGTCTCCCAGTTCTTCACCAAGGGCAAGGGCGCCAGCATGGTCGGCGCGCTGCACCGGCTGGTCCAGGCCGTGCGGGGCGGCGAGCGCGACGAGCAGGCGCTGGCCGCCATCGCCGCGGCGAACACCAGCCGCCGCCGCACCCGCAGCGGGCAGCGGGCCCGGGTCCGCGGCAAGGACACCGTCGGCGAGGCCGGCGGCTCGATGGCCGGCCGCGCCGGCCGGCAGGCCATCAGGTCCGGCGCGAGCCACCTCGCCCCCGTCGTCCACGAGACCGGCCGGGCCGGCGGCCGCCTCGCCTTCACGGTGAGGATGAAGGCCGACCAGTACGTCTACGGCGCGGGCTCGGACGAGGACTCCGCGGGCCTGCGGCGCGGCTTCGTCCCGCGCGCCGACGGCACCGAGGAGCGCACCTACGGCTCCGCCTCCACCGGCGGCTTCGACGCCGCCGAGTGGTCCCGGCGGGTGGCCGACCACCACGGCGACGTCACCGAGGCCATGAAGGCCTGGCTGGTGGAGACCGGCCGCGCCGTCGAAGACGCCGACATCCGGTACCTCGAAGTCCGCGGCTGGGTCCCCGGCCGGAACCGCTGAGCCCCGGCGCCCGAGCCCCGGCGCCCGAACCCCGGCACGGGCCGAGGCCCCCCGCCGGCCGCCGGACCAGGACCGCGCCGCCGCCACGCCGTCCCGCACGGCCTCCCGCCGGCCCGGCGCACCCCGGGCACCGGGCCGGGCCCCTGTTTCCGAAGCGGCCGCCCGGGCAGCCGCACCAGGGACCAACCGGGCGCGCGCACCGGGAACCGGCCCGGCCGCCGGCGCGCGCCCGTCCGTCACGAGCGAGCGAGGTGGCGCAGATGAAGGCCCTGACCTGGCACGGAAAGCGGGACGTACGCATCGAGACGGTGCCCGACCCGGTCATCACCGACCCGACCGACGTCATCGTCAAGATCACCTCCAGCGGCCTGTGCGGATCGGACCTGCACCTCTACGAAGTCCTCGGAGCGTTCCTGGACGAAGGCGACATCCTCGGACACGAACCCATGGGCGTGGTCCAGGAGACCGGCCGCGACGTCACCGAGCTCGCCCCCGGGGACCGGGTCGTGATCCCCTTCAACGTCTCCTGCGGAACCTGCCGCACCTGCGACGAGGGCCTGCACTCCCAGTGCGAGACCACCCAGGTCCACGACTACGGCAACGGCGCGGCCCTGTTCGGCTACACCAAGCTCTACGGCCAGGTCCCCGGCGGCCAGGCCGAACTGCTGCGCGTCCCCTTCGGCAACACCCTGCCGATCAAGGTGCCCGACGGACCGCCGGACGACCGCTTCGTGTTCCTCTCCGACGTCCTGCCCACCGCATGGCAGGCCGTCCAGTACGCCAACCTCCCCAAGGACGGCAGCCTCGTCGTACTCGGACTCGGGCCGATCGGCGACATGGCCGCCCGGATCGCCCTGCACCAGGGCGCCGGCCAGGTGATCGGCGTGGACCTGGTGCCCGAACGCCTGGAGCGCGCCCGCGCCCGCGGCGTCACCGTGCTGAACCTCACCGACCACGGCAAGGACCTGCCCGAGACGATCCGCGACCTCACCGACGGCCGGGGCCCGCACGCGGTCATCGACGCCGTCGGCATGGAAGCCCACGGATCCCCCGCCGCCGAACTCGCCCAGAAGGCCACCACCCTGCTGCCCAGCCGCATCGCCGCCCCCCTCATGACACACGCCGGCGTCGACCGGCTGCACGCACTCCACCTGGCCATCGACATCGTGCGCCGCGGCGGCACCATCTCCCTGTCCGGCGTCTACGGCGGCCAGACCGACCCCCTGCCGCTGCTCACCATGTTCGACAAGCAGATCCAGCTGCGGATGGGCCAGGCCAACGTCCACCGCTGGGTACCCGACATCCTCCCCCTGCTCCTGGACGGCGACCCGCTCGGCGTCGACGACTTCGCCACCCACCACCTCCCGCTCACCCGGGCACCCGAGGCCTACGAGATGTTCCAGAAGAAGCAGGACGGCGCCGTCAAGATCCTCTTCCACCCCTGACCCGCGCCGCCCGCCCCCCCGGAGGCCCGCCATGGCACACCCCTCCCGCAACCGGGCCCGGCCCGGCCCGCCCGCGACCCGCACCGCACTGGTCACCGGCTCCTCCCGCGGGCTCGGCTGGCTCATCGCCCGCGAACTCGCCTCCCACGGCTACCGGGTGATGCTCAGCGCCCGCGACCAGGACGAACTGCGCCGGGCCCGACGGCGCCTCGACGCCGACGGCGCCCAGAGCGCCTGCGTCGCCTGCGACCTCACCGACCCCCAGGCCCCGGCACGGCTCCTGGACGCCGTCCACGAGCGGTTCGGCCCCCTCGACCTGCTCGTCAACAACGCCGGCATCATCCAGGTCGGACCCCTCGACGCCCTGCGCGAGGACGACTTCCGCCAGGCCATGGAAACCATGCTGTTCGCACCACTGCGCCTGACCACCGCCGCGCTGGCGGACCTGCGGGCGTCCGGGCACGGGTCGGTCGTGAACATCACCTCGATCGGCGGCCGGATCCCCGCCCCGCACCTGCTTCCCTACGTGGCGGCGAAGTTCGCGGCCACCGGGCTCTCCCAGGGCCTCCGGGCGGAACTGGCCGACAGCGGCGTCTCGGTCACCACCGTGATCCCGGGCCTGATGCGCACCGGCTCCCACACGGCCGCACGCTTCCACGGCCGCGCCCCGGCCGAGTACGCGTGGTTCGCCGCCGCCGCCTGCCTGCCCCTGCTGTCGATGGACGCCGAACGCGCCGCCCGCGCGATCGTCCGCGCCGCCGAGCGCCGGCGCCCCGAACTCGTCCTCACCCCGGCGGCACGGGTCGGATCGCTCGTCCACGGCCTGGCACCCGCGACCACGACCAGGCTGCTGACCCTGGCCGCACGCCTGCTCCCCGCCCCCGGCCGCGACCCCGAGCACGACGTGCCCGGCGCGGAAGCGGCCCGCACCAGCCCGCTCCCGTCCTGGGCCACCGCCCTCGGGGACCGCGCCGGACGCCGCTTCGGCCAACCCCGCGCCGGCACCTGAGCACCCCCACCCCGGGAAGACCGATCCCTCCGCCCGAAGCCCCCCCGCACCGCCGCAGCGGCCGCCCGCCGCAGGCCCCGACCCGGGCCGGCCGTGCTGCACCGGCTGCTCCCGGCGGGGTCACCCGGCCCGGAGGAGGGCGGCGCGGACGCTGCCGTGGACCTCGAAGAGCCGGTCCGCGCCGGTGATCTCCAGCAGCCGTCGGGCCCGGGCCGACGGCGCGGCCAGGGCGAGCGCGATGCCCACGGCCCGCGTCGCCAGGCGGCACCGGAGCAGCTCGTCGAGGCAGGCGGAGTCGCAGAACGTGAGGCCGGCGAGGTCGACGACCAGGCGCTCGGGCCGGTCGTCCACGGCGCGCCGGAAGGCCTGCCGGAGCCGGGCGCGTTGGTCCTGGTCGGCCTCCCCGCCGAGGCAGACGACCTCGGCCCCGTCGGCGGTGCGGGCGGTGGTGATCCGCAGCAGCGGGCGGGTGGCGCCGGGGGGCGTGGCGTGGGCGGGCTGCCGAAGGGGCATGACCGGGCCTTTCGTAGCTGGTTGGAACACTGCCGCCACGAGGCCCGCAAGGGCAGCGCCGCCCGGTGGCGTGCGGCACCGGCTGCTCCGAGCGGGGGGCACCGCCCGTCCGGGCAGCAGCGCGTTCAGGCCGGCTCCTCAACGAGCCTGGCCGCGATCCGCTGCCCGGTGTCGAGGCCGCCCCCCGTCGCGCTCCGCCGGAGGCGCACGGCCTCCGCGCGCCGTCCGGCGCCCAGCAGCCCCCGAAGGTCCTCCCGTAGCCCGGGCCCGCCGGCGGCCGGCACCGCAGCCGCGTCCTCGGCAGTGACCGGCAGGGCCCGGTCGGCCAGGCGGGCCGGCGCGGCCGGAGCGTGCGCGAGCGGCAGGTCGGACTCGGCGCGCAGCGCCTTCAGCGCGTCCGTCCTCCGGCCGGCTGCCAGGGACCGGCGCGCGGCTCGTTGCCGGTGCTCGGGCACCGGCGTGATGAAGGCCGCGGGCATCACGAGTAGTTCTCCCGGATCGAGTCGATCCGGAGCAGCTCGTCCAGGGCGAGAGCTTCCGCCCAGCCGGCCCCCGGGGCACCGGGGGCACCGCTCGCCGCCCACGCCGCCGGAGCGGCGCCGAGGGCCGGGGCGCCGGCGAGGACCGGGGTGACGCCGGGGGAAAGGCGTGCGTGCCGCATGGACGGGGCCCTTCGTTCGATCCGGTCTCCGGGCGAAACGGGATGTACGTGATCATGCCGTCGGCGGCGCCCCGTCCGCGACGGCCGCCGGGCCGGATGTCCCCCAGGGTGGGACACGCGTCCTGATGGGCCCCGGTCGCCCCGGGCGGCGCCGGGCCGCAGGGCCGTCCGCGGCGCCCGGGCTTGGCGTTCGGAGCCCCCAGCGTCTTTCATGACTTTCCATGACAAACCGGAGCCTGCTCATCGTTCTGTCGGACCACGTGGAACTCCTCGACGTCACCGGGCCCATGACGGTCTTCGACTGGGCCAACCGCCTCTGCGCGCCCGGGCGCAGACCGCCGGCCTACCGGCTGCGCACGGCGAGCCCGGGCGGCAGGCCGGTGACGGCCCGCGGCGGGCTGGTCCTGGGCGCGCAGTCGGCGCTGGCGAAGGAGCCTGCGCCCGACACCGTGGTGGTCCCGGGTGTCCCGCACGACCCGGATGTGGCTGCCTGGCTCAAGGAGCACGCGCCCGGTATCCGCAGGATCGTCTCGACCGGCGGGGGAGCCTTCGTCCTCGGCGCGGCCGGCTTGCTGGACGGCCGCCGTGCCGTGGCGCACTGGCGGCTCGCCCCGGCCCTGGCCCGCCGCTTTCCGGCCGCGCGGGTCGATTCCGGGCCGGTCTACGGCGGTGACGGGCAGGTGTGGACCTCGGCCGGCATGACCAGCGGGATCGACCTGGCCCTGGCCCTGGTGGAGGCCGACCACGGACCGGAGCTCGCCCTGGAGGTGGCCAGGCAGCTGGTGGTCCTCCTGCGCCGCGGTCACCACCAGCGGCAGATCAGCACCCAGCTGCGGCCGGCGCAGCCCGAGCGGGGCGGGCTGCGGCAGGTCCTGGAGTGGATCGTCGACCACCCCGACGAGGACCTCACCGTCGGGAGCCTCGCCTGGCGGGCCGCCCTTTCGCCGCGTCAGTTCACCCGGGCCTTCACCGCCGAGACGGGTGTCCCGCCGGGCCGGTTCGTCGCTCGGGTACGCCTGCAGGCGGCCCGCCGGAAGCTGGTGGAAGACCCGCGGGCCGGCCTGGAGGAGGTGGCGAGGTCGGCCGGCTACTCCAGCGCCGAGGTCATGCGGCGCGCCTTCCGCCGGGCGTACGGCATGACGCCCACGGCCTACCGGCGGGCCGACGGGCAGCTCCGCCGGCAGCGGTGGGGGTCAGATCCAGTTGCGGTCGCGGGCCGCGAGGGCGGTGTGGAACCGGTTGGTGGTTCCCAGGCGGCGCATGAGGGCGGCGATGTGGCCGCGGTAGGTCCGCAGTGACATGCCGAGTTCCCGCGCGCCGGTCTCGTCCTTGTCGACGCGGGCCATGGTGTGCAGGACGAGCCGCCCGGTGCGGTCGGTGAGCTGCTCCCCGAGGCCGACGGACCGGGCCCAGTGGCGCTCGAAGCTGTCCAGCAGGAGGGCCACCAGGCCGGGGTGGTGGACGACCAGGGCGCCGCGGGTGGGGTCGTGCGGGTCCGCGGCGACCACGGCGGTGCGCCGGTCGAAGACGACCATGCGTTCGAGAGGGCGGGCGGTGCTGCGGACCTCCGCGCCCTGGGCGCGCAGTTCCGTGGCGAAGCGGTGGACCTCGCGGCGGTCGAGCACGCCCGCAGGCAGGAGGGTGCGCATCCTCAGGCCGCGGCGCAGGTACTTGAGGTCGCGGGTCCTGACGTCGTCCAGGGCGGCGGCGAGGATCGGCGCCGGGTAGGTGGTCAGCCGCTCCTGCCTGGCGAAGAAGGACAGGTCGTCGACCGTCTCGACGACCTGTGCGAGGCCTTCGACGAAGCCGAGCTCGCCGGTCGGGGCGTGGTCCCCGGCGCGCTGGTCCTCCAGCAGGCTGTCCGCGAGGTGGCGGGAGGAGGCGACGTGGCGGGCCTCGCGGTGCAGGCGGCGCAGGCGGCGCCGGGTCAGGCGGTCGACCACGCTCCTCGGATCGGTCCCGCGGAACGCGGAGGGCCCGGTGGCGGTGACCGCGCCCAGCTCCCGGAGCCGGTCGAGGACGGCGTTCGCCGTGGTGTCGGTGAGGCCGCAGCTGCGGGCGACGGCTGCGGCCGTGATCCCGGGGGAGCGCAGGACGAGCCGGTAGACCTCCTCCTCCCGCGCGTCCACGCCGAGGGCGGCCAGCATGTTGGGTCCCACGTTCTCCACCGGTTCCTCCCGCTCGCAGTGCGTCGGCGGTCCGGACCGGGCGAACCGCCCGCCAAAGATCCTTACCGAAGCCCCGCGTCCGGCCCCAAGGGACCTGCGCCCGCATTCCCCGGGACCAATGCCCCGGGTCCTTGCAGGAGCCTGCAGGGCTTCGCCCGGGCCTGCAGGAAGTGCCCCGGGAGATGCGCCTCCTGCTTGTCCCGGGCCCGAAAGGATTCCTGGGGGAGTCCGGTACCGGGCCCGCCCGGAAGCCGTTGCCGGGCGGGCCCGCCGGGCCCGGACCGTCCGGGCCGGCCTCCGCCCGGACGGGCATGCGTCCGGACCGTCGTCAAAGGAGTGAAGCCGTGCGGGCAGCCGTCATCCGCCGGTGGCGCACGCCGCCCCGCGGCCGGCCCCGGTCGCCTCCGCGGCGTGGACGGCGCCCGCCGGCCCGGCACCACGCCGGTCCTCCGTCAGCAGCCGGTGCGAACGGCCCTCACCTCCCGTCGAGGATGGCGGAGAGTTCGGCATCGATGCGCTGGTCGGTGATTTCCCGGCCGATCGGCACCAGGCTGCTGGTGCGTACCAGGAATGTGGCCAGCGGAATTCCGGAGGTGAGGAGAAGGGCGCTTCCGCCGGGCGAGTTGAGCGCGATGCTGACCTCCGAGAGTTCCTCGTGGACCGGTCGGATGCGGACGTCGCCGTCGCCGGCCGGTCCACTCATCCCCGCAATCAGCAGTTCACGGGCGAAGGACCAGCTGACCGGGGTCTTCCCGCGGGGGCGGAAGGTGAGCCGGACCGCCAGCGGGTCGTCGGCCGCGTACATCAGGTCCACCGGGATCCGGAAGGAGCTTCCGGTGGGAGTCACGAGGTTCATCACCAGGGAGGCATGGATGGTGGAGTGCCGCACTGCATCGCCTCTCGTTCCGGCCGTGCCGTCGGCGGGCCGGTGGCACGGTCATTTCCGACGTTTCTTGTGACGAGTCATGCAACTTCTGCGCCAGGCCCTGTTTCCGGAGCCCCGAGACCTTCACTTCGGGGTCGTCGGATCGGGGCGGGGCCGGCGTTCCGGCGGATGGTGGAGAGAATTCCGCGCCACCGCCGGCCGGAGCTCTTGGCAGGAAACTCGACCATTCATCGGCCCGAATTGCAAGAATTCGACAGGAGGGGGGCCGGGAAAAGGCCTTCCGCCCCCACCGGGGGGACCTTCGACCCAAGGGCCGCGATGGGCGGCCGAGCCGGAATCCGAACAGAAGGAGATACCGCGCGTGCGCGAGAACTCGTCCCGCCTGGCCGCAGCCGTCGCCGTGGCGGCCGTCGCCCTGGGCCTTGCCGTGACGGCGGCCAGATCCGGCGCGAGGCTGCGGTCGGTGCCCCCTGCGCGCAGGGCCGCCGCCGGTCCGGTCACCCGGAGCCGGAGCCCCCGGGGACAGCTGCGGGCAGGCACCGGCGGGCGGCGCCCGGGCAGGGCCCGAGGGTCCGTCACGGGCCACGCACCGCCGCAGCGGCCGACCGGGACCTCCCCCCGGCGCCGTCCGTCCTCGGGGCGGCCTCCCGGCGGCGGGCGGCACGCCGCCCCGGCGGCTGCGCGGCCGACCGACGGGGACGGCCCCGCGAGGGCCTGCGCCGGACCGCCGGGCGAGCGGCACGGTCCCACCGGACCGCGCGCCCGCCCCGGTGCGCCACCGTCCCCGGAAGAGCCGCCCGCCCCCGGCGGGCACCGGCGCACCGGCTTCATCCCGCGGATGAGGCCGAGATCCGAGGACTGACCGCCGCCGCCCCGACGCGCACCGCCGTGATGCACCCTGCCGCCACGGGTGTGACGGTGCGTCGCGCACCGTGTGAGCGCGGCTGCGGCCGGGGAGTCTCGTGCGATGGAGAGGGACATCACGGTGCGGGTCGACGGGGCACCGCGCCGACTGACGGTCGACACGCGTACGACACTGCTCGACGCCCTGCGGGAACGGCTGGGGGTGACGAGCCCCAAGAAGGGCTGCGACCACGGGCAGTGCGGCGCCTGCACCGTGCTGTCCGGCGGACGGCGCGTGCTGAGCTGCCTGACCCTCGCCGTCACCCAGGACGGCGCGCACGTCGTCACGGCGCAGGGGCTCGCCGCCCACGCACCGAACCCCCGCGCATGGGACGCCCCCGGACCCAGCGCCCCCGGACCGCACGCCGAGGGGCCCGCCGACGGCGCCCTGCACCCCGTCCAGGAGGCCTTCGTCGACTGCGACGCGCTCCAGTGCGGCTACTGCACCCCGGGACAGGTGGTCTCCGCGGTCGGCGCGCTCGACGAGCTCGCCCGGGGCTGGCCGAGCGCCGTCACCGAAGGCCCGGGCGCGCCCCGGCTGGAGCGCGCCGAGATCGCCGAGCGGATGAGCGGCAACCTGTGCCGCTGCGCGGCCTACGTCAACATCGTGACCGCCGTGCTGCAGGCGGCCGGGTCCGCCCCGGCCCCGCGGGACACCCCCTCGGAGGTCTCCGGGTGAAGCCCTTCGACTACCGCGCCCCCGCCGACGCCGCCCAAGCCGTGCACAGCGTCGCCGCGCACCCCGACGCGGTGTTCCTCGGCGGCGGGACGAACCTCGTGGACCACCTCAAGCTGGGCGTCGTCGAACCCTCCCTGGTCGTCGCCCTCGCCGGCCTCCTGCCGGCCGGGATCGAGGAGCTCGGCGACGGCGCCCTGCGGATCGGCGCGGGCGTCAGCAACAGCGAGCTCGCCGCGCACCCGCGGGTGCGCGAGTGGTTCCCGGTGCTGTCCCAGGCGCTGCTGTCGGGCGCGTCGGGCCAGCTGCGCAACATGGCCACCACCGGCGGCAACCCGCTGCAGCGCACCCGCTGCGTCTACTTCCGGGACGTCACGACGCCGTGCAACAAGCGGCAGCCGGGCTCGGGCTGTTCCGCGATCGGCGGGTGGACCCGCAACCACGCGATCCTCGGCGCCTCCGAGCACTGCATCGCGGTCCACCCCTCCGACATGGCCGTGGCGATGGCCGCGCTCGGGGCACAGGTGCGGGTGCTCGGCCCGCACGGCGAGCGCACGGTCCCCTTCACCGCCCTGCACCGCCTGCCCGGCGACACCCCCCAGCGCGACACGGTGCTCGAACACGGCGAGCTGATCACCGCGATCGACCTGCCGGCCCAGCCCATCGCCCGCCGCTCGGCCTACCGCAAGGTGCGCGACCGCGCCTCCTACGCGTTCGCCCTGGTCAGCGTGGCCGCCGCACTCGACGTCCGGGACGGGGTGATCGTGGACGCCCGCGTCGCGTTCGGCGGCGTCGCGCACGCGCCCTGGCGCGCCCACCGGGCCGAGGAGGCCCTGCGCGGCGCCCCGGCCTCGGAGGACGCCTACCGGGCCGCCGCCGACGCGGAACTCGCCGCCGCCCGCCCCGCCGAGGGCCTGGACGGCGGCAACGCGTTCAAGATCCCCCTGCTGCGCCGCACCCTGGCCGCCACCCTGCGCGGCCTGGCCGGAGAGGACGCCCCATGACGTTCCCGGACGAGCCCGCCGCCGTCGGCCGCGACCTGCCCCGCCGGGACGGCGCCGTCAAGGTCCTGGGCACCGCCCCCTACGCCGACGAGGCCGCGCCGCCCGACGCGGCCCACCTGCACGTGGTCCGGTCCACGATCGCGCGCGGGCACGTGACGGAGCTGGACACCGCCGCCGCCGAGGCGCTCGACGGCGTGCTCGCGGTGCTCACCCCGCGTACCGCGGAGCGCCTGGCCTCCACCGGGGACCGCGAGCTGGCCGCCTTGCAGGACACCCGGGTCGACTTCCGGGGCCAGGCCCTGGCCCTGGTCGTCGCCGAGAGCTCGGAGGCGGCGCGGCACGCGGCCGCCCTCGTCCGGGTCGGCTACGCGCAGCAGGCGCACGACGTCGGGCTGCGGGCCGACCGCGACGACCTGTACGCGCCCGAAGCGGTGAACCCGGACCTTCCCACCGACACCGCCGAGGGCGACGTCGACGCCGCGATGGCGGCCGCGCCGGTGAGCGTCGACCGCACGTACACCACCGCGATGTACCACAACAACCCGATGGAGCCGCACGCCACCGTCGCCCTGTGGGAGCCGGCGGACGGCGGGCGGCTCACGCTGTGGGACTCCACCCAGGGCGTCCACCCGGCGCGTGCCACCGTGGCGTCGGTGTTCGGCCTCGACGAGGCGCGGGTGCGGGTGGTCTGCCCGTACGTGGGGGGCGGGTTCGGCTCCAAGGGGCAGCCGCACGTCAACGTGGTGCTCGCCGCGCTGGCCGCCCGCGCGCTCCCCGGCCGGGCGGTGCGCCTGGCCCTGACCCGCGCGCAGATGTACTCCCTCACCGGCCACCGCACCCCGACCCTCCAGCGCTGCCGGCTGGCCGCCGACCGCGACGGCAGGATCACCGCCCTCGCCGTCGATGTCGTCGAACACACCTCGCGCGTCAAGGAGTTCGCCGAGCAGACCGGTGTGCCCGCGCGCACGATGTACGCCTCGCCCAACCGCCGCACCACCCACCGGCTGGCCGCCCTCGACGTCCCGGTGCCGTCCTGGATGCGCGCGCCCGGCGAGTGCCCCGGCATGTTCGGCCCCGAGGTGGCGATGGACGAGCTGGCCGAGCGCCTGGGCCTGGACCCGGTCGAGCTGCGGATCCGCAACGAGCCCGCCGTCGAGCCCGGCTCCGGCAAGCCCTTCTCCAGCCGGAACCTGGTCGGCTGCCTGCGGGAGGGAGCGGCCCGGTTCGACTGGTCGCGGCGCGACCCGCGGCCCGGCGTGCGCCGCGACGGCGACTGGCTGGTCGGCACGGGCGTGGCGGCCTCCACCTACCCGGTCAGCCGGATGCCGACGTCGACGGCCACGATCCGGTGGGAGGGCGGGCGCCACGCCGTCGAGATCGGCGCGGCCGACCTCGGCACCGGCACGTGGACCACGCTGGCGCAGATCGCCGCGGACGCGCTCGGCGTGCCGGTGGCGGAGGTGGACGTGCGGATCGGCGACACGCGCTACCCGGTGGCGTCGGTGGCCGGCGGCTCCTCCGGCACGACGACGTGGGGCTCGGCCGTGGTCGAGGCCGCGAGCGCCTTCCGCGCGCGCTACGGGAGCCGGCCGCCGGAGGGGGCCGAGGCGTCCGGCTCCGTCGGGCCGGCCGACGACCGCTACGCGATGCACGCCTACGGCGCGCAGTTCGCCGAGGCGCGCGTCCACGCGGACACCGGCGAGGTGAGGGTCCCGCGCCTGCTGGGCGTGTTCGCCGCGGGCCGGATCGTCAACCCCCGCACGGCGCGCTCCCAGTTCGTCGGCGGGATGACGATGGGGCTGTCGATGGCGCTGCACGAGAACGGCGTGCTCGACCCCCGCACCGGCCACGTCGTCAACCACGACCTCGCCGACTACCACATCACGGCCAACGCGGACGTCGACAGGGTCGAGGCGCACTGGCTCGCCGAGCACGACCCCCACGTCAACGCCATGGGGACCAAGGGCATCGGCGAGATCGGCATCGTCGGCACGGCCGCCGCGGTCGCCAACGCCGTGTGGCACGCCTGCGGCGTGCGGGTCCGGGACCTGCCGATCACGCTGGACAAGGTCCTGCCCGCCCTGGAGGACCGGCCCGGGCGGTGACCGCGAAGCCTCCGACGGCCCCTCGCCGGGAACCCGCCGAAGCGGGCACCGAGCACGCCCGGGGCGCCCGGCGCGGCGGCGCCTCCTCCGCCGTCCCGCAGCAGCCGCAAAGCCCCGGCTCGGCATCGCTGCCGCCGCCCGACCCGGTCCCCGCCGCCGTTCCGGCCGCCGCCGACTGACCACCGCCCGGCGGGCCGCCGAGGCGGGGCGGCCGGGTGGCGGGGCATGGCGAGCGCGACCGCCCCGACGGCCGCCGAGGCAGAGGCCACGGCCCGCCTCGCCGTCCCGGTCGGCGGGCAAAGGCGGACCCGGCCGGCGAAGCCATCGCCTGGCGGGTGCCGCCGCAGGAGGTGAGAACCCCGTTCCCGGGGCGCGGGGTCAGTGCGGAAGAAGCCCGCCGGTCCGGGCCCGGTTGAGGGTGGAGACGCGGTCGCGGGTGCCGAGCTTGCGGTAGATCCGTTCGATGTGCTTGTTGGCGGTGCGGGTGGTGATGCCGAGGCGTCGGCCGATCGCGGCGGCGGTGAGCGCGTCCGCGAGGAGAAGGAGGACGGCCGCCTCACGTGGCGTGAGCCCCGCGTCGACGGGCGGAGCCTGATCCCCGGTCGCCTCGCCGCCAAAGGGCGGGGGCCGGCGCACGGCATGCCACTGGGACAGCAGTTCCCACTGCCGGTCGACAGCGCGGAGCAGCGGCTGGATCCGGGCTCCGTAGGCGCAGTCCGAGGCGGTGAACGCGTCGTCCGGGCGGAGCAGCACGTAGCCGCGGACGGGGTCGTACGTGCCCGGCAGGGGGATGCCGAAGGCGAAGCGGCGGCCGGGGGCGAACCTGCGGACGTCCCCCAGGTCCAGTGTCCGGCCGATCTCCTGGGCTGTGAGCGGCGCGGTGCCGGGCGTCGTCGCGTAGTAGTCGGAGAAGGGGCGTCCGGTCCTGATCTGACGGCGTGCCCTCTCGTCGGTGAGCGCGGTGGCCGCGCCGCTGCTGGTGGCGATGGTCATGGGCCCCGCGTCCATGCGCCAGTCCCCCTCTTTGAACACGACGACCTCGGCAGCGCACGCGCTCAGCAGTTCGGCCAGGACGAGCCCGTGGAGCGCGGAAGGGTCCCGCTCGTGCAAGGCCGCCACGGCCAGGTCGTGCATCCGCCGGTAGAGCCGCGCGGTGTACCGGGCGTTGTCGGGCACTGTCCCTCCTGGTGACGGCGTGCCGGAGCGGGCAGGCGGCGGTGTCAATACGCAGAACTGCCACTGGGGGAGCCTGCCCCGGCCTGGCAGGCTTACGCGAGCGGAAAGGTATGTACACGACATTCAGTGAATCCGTGTGGAACACCCGTTCTTCGAAGAGGAGTCCGAGAATGAAGTCGAACACCCGTCGCCTGGGCCGAGCCTCCGCGCTGGCCGCCGCCGTCGGAACCGCCGTCGTCTTCGCCGCCGGGCCGGCCTCCGCCGCCGGCGGGTACTGGAGCGTCCAGTGCGACTACGGCAGGGCGTGCATCGCCCTCGCCAAGGGCGGGGCGACCCCGGTCTGGAACGTGGACGGCTGCGGCGTGCACCCGATCCACGACTACTACCGCCTGGGCCAGGCCCACGGCAACACGTTCGTCGTCCACTACGAGAACCTCCTGACGGACACCGTCTTCGCGTGGCAGACCCGGGGGTTGGACCGGAACGTCCTGGTCACGTCCGTGGACGTGCAGTGCTGAGGTAGGGCGAACCGCGCCCCGCCGGGCGGCAGGCCGGCGCACGGCGGGGCAACGCTGCTGCCGGCACCTGTGCCCGGGGGCGTCGTCCTCGGCCGCCGCCCCGGCGTCGGGCCGTGGCGGTCGTCATCCGGCCGCAGCCCGGCGCCTTCGCCTCCCCGGCCCGTCCCGCCACCGGCCCGCTGTGCCCCGCGGCGCCGCGCTGCTGTCCCGGCCCGCTGTCGGGCCGTGGCGGTCGCCGTCCGGCCGCAGCTTCGTCACCGACGCGCGCCGTGCCCAGATCATCGCCGCCGCCATCGAGACCGTCGCCGAACTCGGGTACGCCCGTGCCTCGTTCGCACAGATCGCGAAACGGGCCAGGATCTCCAGCGTGCGTCTGATCTCCTACCACTTCGACGACAAGGAGGACCTGTTCCAGTCGGTCGTCGACACCGTCCAGGACGAGGCGCGCGCCTTCATGCAGCCGCGTATCCGCGCCCACACCGAGCCGGCCGCGATGCTGGCCGCCTCCATCGAGCCGTGGGGCAGCCGCACGCTGAGCCTGTCCGCGCCGCCCGGTGGTCCGGCCTCCGCTCACTCCAACGGACCCGGTCGGCACCCTTGAAGTCGGGACCGAGGGCGAGGCCGGGGCGGGCCGGGCCGGTCTTCGCCGTGGCGGTTGCGCGGCCGCTCGCAGCGCGGTTCCCCGCGGGGCCCGGCAGAGGGCGCCGGTGGCGGGCCGGGGCCGGGCTCAGGAGCTCAGGGAGAGTACCTGGCCGGGGAAGAGCAGGTCGGGGTCGTCGCCGACGGTGTCGCGGTTGAGGTCATGGAGGGCCGGCCATCCGCCGGGGAAACCCAGTTCCTGGGCGACGCCGCTGAGGGTGTCCCCCTCCTCCACCGTCCAGGTGTCCGAGGCTCCCGTGTGCGGGACGGTGGTGTGCGGGCGGGCCTGCACCGGCCGGTGGGCGCGAGCGTCGACACCGTGGTGGGCGGCGGGACGGCCGGCGTCCCGGGCCGCCCGGGCGCCGCACGCCGGCCACGGGGCCAGGCCCCGCCGCGCGGCGAGGTGCTCGGCCACCGCGATCTGCTGTTCCCTCGTCGCCTGGTCCGCGCGCGGTGCGTAGGCGAGCCCACCGTTGGCACGCCAGGTCGCCGCGTCGAACTGAAGGCCTCCGTAGTAGCCGTTGCCGGTGTTGATGCCCCACCGTCCGCCGCTCTCACACCGGGCCAGGGCGTCCCAGTCCGTGCCCGCCTTCACCCCCGTCGGCGCTCCGACGGCGGGCGGCGCCCCCGGCCCTCCGAACACCGTGGCGAACACGAGCAGAGGAAGAAGGACGACGAACAGACGGCGCAGCATCGCGGGGACGAACGGCATGGAAGCTCCACAGCTCGGGGACAAGAGCACAGGCGCCGAAGCACCCGGACCTCCTCCGTTCCCCCGGGGCCGCCCCTCCCAGCCGCCGGAACCACGTATCCCCCCGGGCGGCGGCCGGACGCCACTCCAACGCCGGGCAGCGGGTACGGCCGCCGAGCACGCCCGCCGGCCCGGGCCGGCCGTCGCAGGCACGCAGCTGCTCCACCGGACAGCCGCCTGCACCACCGTCATCACCCCGGCCGGGAAGGCGATGGCCGACCTCGGCCACCACGTAGCCGGATCCGCGCGCCCGTGACCCCCGATCAGGTGACCGCCCGGTCCGGCCGGTCACCGGCCGGGCCGGCTGAGGGTCCTCCGGACGGCCTCGTCGAGACCGGCGGAGACGGGCACTGGGGCGTGGCTTCGGCGCTGTTCGGCGGCTCTGAAGCAAGAGGGGTGCACGGAGCGTCACCTGCTCGCCGCCCACCCGCGGGAGTCCTCGGGCGCCGGGCCACTCCACCCGCCCGCGCCGCCCGGCCCCCGACCGGAAGCCGCCATGAGACCACGCCCGCCGCCCCGTGCGCCCCCGCAACACCTCGCACGCTCACCCGGACGAACCCGCTGCGCCTGTGCCCGGTACCGGAGGCATCCGGTACCGGGCACAGGGTTTCAGTTGTTCAGCGGGTCATCAGGTCACGGGACCGGCCGGATCAGAGGCGGAACGGGTTGCCTCCCTTCGCGGCGGCGACGTACCAGGCGGTGGCGCCGGTGTGGAGGGCGGAGTAGTACAGGTCGTCCTTGCCCTGCCCGGTCTGGAGGCCGTCGTGGGAGGCCGCGACGATGCCCGTGCCGTCGGTGTTCTCGGCGTGGTTCTGGGCCCTCTGCAGCGTGGCGATCAGCTCCGCGGCCTTCTCCGCGTCCCCCGGCGCCTTGCGCGTCTGGTAGACGGCCAGCAGGTGCGCGGTGCCCTCGAACCAGACGCCGGAGACGTCGGCGGTGCCGAAGCTGATGCCCTTGAACATCTTCTGGCCGGTGGCGGGGTCGACCGGGCCGTCGGTGGCGGCCATGCGGCCCGCGGCCCAGTCGGAGGTGCGGCTGTAGGCCGGGTCCAGGGTGGCGAGGTAGGCCCAGACCTGGACGTCCGCGGGGACGGAGTCCTCGTTGAGGCTGACCCCGTCCAGGCCGGTGCCGGTCCACAGGTGGTTGCTGTCGGCGCTGACCATGCTCTTGACGAAGGCGAACGCCCTGTCCGCGCGGTCCTTCCACACCTGGTCGCCGGTCTGCTGGTTGAGCATGGTGAAGAAGGCGCCGACGTCGATGTTGTGCTCGGTGGCCTTCCACGTCCGCTTGACCATGCCACTGCCGTTCTCCAGCGGGGAGGTGTCGGCGAAGCCGCCGGTGTAGCCCCCGGCGCCGCGGTCGTCGGCGGAGTTGGTTTGGATCCAGTTGGCCGCCCGCAGCGCGCCGTTGAGGTACCGGGAGTCGCCGGTGGCCTTGTACAGCTGGCAGAACGCCATGCCGGCCCAGGCCATGTTCCCGGTGTACACCGACCAGCCGCCGATGTACGGCGTGCCGACGGGGTAGTCCCGGCCGAGGGTGGTGATGAACGGGTTCGGCAGGTAGGACGCCCGGATCCGGCCGTCGTTCACCGGATCGTGGTCCTGGGCGTACAGCAGGCTGTCGCCCAGGGTCCTGGCGCGGGCGACGCCGTCGCCGCCCTGCGTGAGGAACGCGTAGACGACGAGGGCGTTGTCGTAGGTGAACGAGGACTGGTAGCCGTCCGGCCCGAAGGTGGCGCCGGGGCCGAAGTGGCCGCCCATGTAGCTCGACGGCACGCCCAGCTTCGCCCGCTGCGCGGGGACCACCGGCAGCGGCAGCCCGGTGATCGGGTCCACCGGCGGCGGGGTGTGGTCCACGTCGATGACGGAACCGGTGCGGTCCTGGGCGGCGGCGAGGAACGCGGCGGCCCGGTTCACCGAGTCGTTCAGGTAGTTCGGGTCGGTGGTGACCGTCTGCAGGGAGGGCGTCGCGGACCCGGCCGAGGAGCGGCACGCGAACTCGCGTCCGCCGGTGCTCATCTGGACGCTCGCCTGGCTCAGGCAGCTGCTCATCGCCTTCTGGCCGAAGGCGTTCGGGTGGATGGCCTCCTGCCGATCACCCTGGCCGCCCCACGGGAGCACGGTCGGGACCCACCGCGACCACTCGGCCTTCTCCGCCGGCAGCGGGTTGGCGAGGGTGTTGCCGTTCACGGCCTGCGAGGTGCCGTAGCGGCACAGCTCGTGCCCGTTGATGGCGTCCTGCAGGTCGAGGGAGAACGCGTCCGCGCGCCGGGCGGCGCTCTTCAGCATCGTGGCGATGGACGGGATGACCGTGTCCCGGGCCCAGGTGGCGTCCTCGTTGTAGAAGGGGCAACCGCCGTCGTTCTGGCGCTCGTACCCCTCGCCCGGGTACCGGAACTGCCTGGTGTCGGTGGCGGTGTTGCCCCGGGCGAGCGGGGCCGGGTAGGACTGGGACACCAGGCGGTAGCCCTTGCGGTCGTAGCCCTGGTTGCCCATGGTGGTGTGGACGGCGTTCAGCGTGGCCACCACCTTGTCCTCGACAGCGGGGAGCCTGGCCGCGAACTCGTCCTTCATCCCCGGCGCGCAGTGCGCCCTGCCGAGCATGAAGGCGGACGCGCACGCGGTCACGACCCCCGAGAAGTCGAGGTCGTTCCCCCCGATGGACAGGGCCACCAGCCGGACGTTGTAGTTCTGCGCCAGGGTCTGCAACTGCTGGATCTGCGGGGCCTCGCCCTTGAACGTGCTCTGGAGCACGTTGTCCGTGACCGCCCCGGAGCAGGCCAGGTTGAACCGGCGCTCCGGCGGGATGTTCTCGACCACGGCTCCGGCGATCTCCGACACGTCGGAGCGGTCGCACCTGTTGCCGCCCTCGTAGCTCGTCGACCCGTAGACCTTCGTCAGGTCGTGCCGGCAGCCGGTCTCGTTGGCGTTGCAGTCGACCGACGAGCGGTCCGTGCCGAAGGCCGAGCCCTTGTCCTGGCCGTTGCCGTTGCCGGCCCAGCGGCCGGCCTCGCCGGACATGTAGCTGTCACCCATCGACACGATGGCCAGCGGCTTCTGCTGCACCGTCCAGTACACGGTGGCGTTGTTGCCGACGCCGCCCTCGCGGGTGATCTTGAACGCGGAGCGGTCGCTGCCCGCCTCGTCGTAGGAGTTGGCGCCCGCGTACGGGTTGTCCCAGTGCAGCTTGACCTGGCGGTTGTCGTTGCTCGGGGTCAGGCAACTCGCCGTGGTGTACCGGACGGACGCCTCCGTGCCGGTCAGGATGCCGTTGCTCTCGGACGCCCAGGCCGCGCTCTGGTCCCGCCCGATCTGCGCCGGGGCCGCGTACGTCCAGATGCCGTGCGGCAGGTCCCGCTGCTCCAGGACCAGGTTGCAGCCGGTGCGGTTCTGCAGGCTCACACTGGTGCTGCGCGCCGCGTTCGAGCTCGGCGGCGCGCACGGGGTGCTGCTCGCGCCGAAGTTGCCGCAGGACGCGAGGGGGCCCTTGACCTGCACCGCGGAGCGGCCGGAGCACACGCCGGGGACGGCGGCGGCCGTCAGCAGCGGGTCGGGCGAGTTGGTGACCATGTAGTCGTACTTATGGGCCGGGGCTGGGGTGGTGCAGTCGTAGGTGTTGCCCTGGCCGGCCACGATGCGGGCACCCGCCGGGGTCGGGCTCCAGGTCGGCTCCTGCTCGAAGCCGCCCAGGACGGCCCACTGCGCGCCGTCGGCCTTCGCCGCCGCCTGCTCGACCAGGCCCGGCCCGTCGGTGCCGCCGGGCGCGGTGGTGCGGAGGCTGTAGAAGACGGCGCGCCGGCCGTTGGCATTGGTGAGGTCGGCCCCCAGGACGGCCCGGAAGTTGCTCAGGTTGCCGTCCTGCGGCAGCGAGATGACGCTGGTGGCCGGAACGCGGGTCACCAGCGCGACCGCCCGGTCGCGGCCCTGGGTGGTCAGCTTGTAGACGTGCAGCGGCTGGGTGCCGCTCGGGTTCCAGTCGTAGTGCAGCGTGCGCAGGAGGCCCGGCTGTCCGTTCTCGTCCGTGTAGGGCTGCGAGGACAGCACCTTCTCGCTCGCGGCGTACCCCCGGTAGGGGGCGTCCGGCACCTCCTGGAGCGCCACGACGTCGTTGTCGGCGGCCAGGTTGGCGACCTGGGTGGCCCACCGCTCGTCGGAGTTGCCGAACCCGAGGCCGAAGGTCGCGGCCTTGAAGTCGTTCACGGCAGGGACGGCGGGGGTGTCGGCCGCCGCCGAGGGCTGCGCGGTGGACACGGCGGCCAGTCCGGTGAGCAGGGATACGGCAAGGGGGACGGTCAGAAGTCGTATTCGCTGTACGAACGTTCTTCTCATCTGAGTCCTGTTCCATCTCAACGGTCGAAACACGGGGCGTGGTTCAACCGGAGGAACGTGACCTGGCCAAGATGTGGTTCAAGTGGCCTGCCAGCATGGTGAAATGACGTCTCATCACATACCAGAGACGACGTGCGAGCGACTCGGGGAATCCATACGATTTCGGCGAAGTATTCATGAACGATGGCCTCGGGACCCCGGGGACGAGGTAGCGGCAGCCCGGCAGCACCCTGGTCCTGCATCAGAGCCTCGGTACGGGCGCCGGCCACCAGCCCGTCGATCGCCCGCCGCGGAGCAGCCCGACGGGAGCCTCGTACAGGAATTCCTGGAGCAGCAGCGCGGAGGTGTGCAGCCGGTCGAGACGTCGTTCGACTCCGCGGACGCCGGCTCCGCCGCCTTTGAGCAGACAGGTGACTGCTTCCGTGGCCGGGCGTGCCCCTATTCCTGGTGGGCCGCCGTCGCGGGGGTGCCCTCGATGAGGTCGCGCAGTTGGGAACGGGCGGTGATGCCCAGTCTGGGGAAGCTGCGGTAGAGGTGCGAGCTGACCGTGCGCGGGGAGAGGAAGAGCTTCTCGCCGATCTCACGGTTGGTCAGCCCGCGGGCAGCAAGCCGGACGATCTGCTGCTGTTGCGGGGAGAGTTCGGCGAGCGCGTCGGGGGCCGCGTCCGTGACGTCGAGGCCGGCGGCGCGCGATTCGGCCCGGGCCCGCTCGATCCACGGGCGCGCGCCCAGGCGACGGAAGGTCTCCAGGGCCTCGGTGAGCGGCCCCCGCGCCTCTGCGACGCGCCGACGGCGCCGCAGCCACTCGGCGAGGTCGAGCAGGGTCTGTGCGCGTTCGAAGGGCCAGTACTCCAGTACCGGATCCGCCAGAGCCGCCCGGAAGTGCGGTTCGGCGGCCGCGGGGTCCGCCAGCAGGCCACGGGCTCGGCTGATCAGCGCACGCAGACGAGGCGAAGCGTTGTCCGCCAGCGCGGACGCCGAGCGCTCGACGATCGCGACAGCCTCCTCATGGCGGCCGCAGCGCACAGCGGCGGCCGCCAGATCCGCGACGGCCGGGTAGGCGGCGTGGTAGTGCACGGGCGCGCCGTCGGCCGTGAAGACCATGCGGAGTTGGTCGTACGCGGTCTCGTAGGCGCCTTCCGCGGCTGCCGCGGCACCGAGCGCACGACGGGCATAGACGGAGACTGAGCGGCTTTCCAGCGGATCGATGAGAGCGAGCGCTTCCTCGGCCCGGGTCCGGGCCGAGGAAGCATCGCCCTGGAAGGCCAGCACGGTGGCGTCCACGGCAGCCGCACAGGCCACGGCGTGGTCGAGGCCGGCCGCCCGGCCGACCGCGGTGGTGCGGGTGCAGGCCTCACGGGCCTGTTCCCACCTGCCTCGCTCCACGTAGGCCCAGGCGACCGCGCCGCCCAACCCCTCGGGCAGCGCTCCCTGCAGCTCCCAGCGGTCGAAGGCCTCGTCGAAGGCGCGGACGGCCTGTGGGGTCTCATCCAGGAGCCACGCCATGATCCCGACGGTGGTGAGCCGCTCCGGCCGGGCTTCCGCCTCGGTGGCCAACCGCGGCAGCGCAGAGACGAGTCGGGCCCGGTCGTCGAAGGGGTCCGAGACGGCACCCACCCAGGTGCGCAAGCCTGCCTGCGAGGCGTTCTCGGGAATGCGCCGCAGGAGGTCCTGGATGCGGTGGCGCTGGGTTTCCTCTCCGGAGTAGAAGCGGACCACGGCGGCGCCGGCCACGAGGTCCAGCGCGGCGGCGGGCTGGGAGGCCGCCAACTCCTCGGCAGCGCCGGCCAGTCGGGAGAAGACCATCGTGTGGCGTCCGGTCAAGACCGCCAGCCGTCCGGCTTGCACAGCGGCGGAGGCCAGCAGGGTTGCGTCATCCGTGCGCGCGTGTGCCGCGGCGACCAGTTCCTCGACCCAGGCGATGTCTCCCGTGAACACGGCCGCCGCGGCGGCTTCGACCAGCAGCTGGGCGCTGTCCTCGCGCCGCGGTGCGAGTTCCGCGGCGCGCTGCAGGGCCTGGGCCGCCGCTGCATGGCCGCCGCGGCGGCGGGCCCGGTCGGCGGTCCGCTCCAGTTCCGCCGACACGGCCGCGTCCGGGTGCGGGCTGGCGGCGGCCAGGTGCCAGGCGCGCCGGTCCGGTTCGTCCCGCAGCAGTTCGGCGAGCGCGAGGTGTGCCTCGCGCTGGGCAGCCAGGGACGCGGCGTGATACACGGCGGACCGGACCAGTGGGTGGCGGAACCGGACGTCCCGGCCGATCCGCCGGACCAGCCCGGCCTGCTCGGCCGGCAGCCAGGCCGCGTCCTCGGCGCGCGGCAGTCCCGCCGAGGCGGCGATCGCTGAGTCGGCGCTGTCCATGGCGGCCAGGAGCAGCAGGGCCCGCGTGGTGGAGGCGGGGAGGCCGCTCAGGCGGGCGGCGAAGATCCGCTCCAGGCGATCGGTGAGCGGAAGCGGACCTGCGGACGGCAGCCCCGCAGCCGTGTCGTGTGCCGACGCCGTCCTCGTCAGTTCCACCAGCGCCAGCGGGTTGCCGCCTGCCTGGTCGAGGATCCGCGACCTGGTGTGGCCGGCGGGGCTCTTCGGCTGCAGGTCCAGCAGCTGATTGGCCGCAGCGTTGTCGAGCGGCCCCAGGGTGAGCATCGGCACGTGACGGTCGAGTCCCCGAAGGTGATCGCCGTCACGGGCCCCGATCAGCATCGTGACCGGTTCACCGTCCAACCGTCTGGCAGCGAAGGACAGCGCATCCAGGGAAGCACGATCGAACCACTGCACATCGTCCAGCACCACGAGCACGGGACGGCGGTCGCCCAGGCCGGACAGCAGGCTCAGGACGGCTACCCCGACCAGCATGAGACCGGGTCCCGACGTGGCCGACCCCTCGCCGAACGCGTCCTGCATCGCAGCGCGCTGCCTCCCCGGCAGTCTGTCCACCTCGGCCGGCACCGGCCGCAGCAACTGATGCAGTGCGGAGAAGGCCAGGCTCGACTCCGACTCGCTCCCCTCGGCACGCAGGATGCGAGCACCGCCGGCTTCAGCCCGGCGCACCGCGTGCTCCAGCAGCACGCTCTTCCCCGTGCCCACGTCACCGACCAGCATCAGCACCGGATCGGCCGACACGGAGTCCACCGCACGAAAGAGGCGTGCCGATTCCGCGTCCCGGCCGACGATCAGCGCCCCCGGATCCGGCTCCGGTCCCACGACCGCACCGCGGCCGCCAGCGTGCTCGTCCACGGAGTCTCCCGGAATTGCGGCTTTCGACCGGGGTGGCCTTGCCCGGCCCGTCCAGGATACAAGCGGCCGGGCCCGGTGCCCGGGCCATGCGCGCAGGTGCAGTCACGTTACGGATACCGCGCGCGCCCAGGCCGCTCGTACGGTTCCAGGAAAACCTCCGCATTCCCAAGGACGCCTCATGGAACAAATCACGCTAGGCGACGTCTCCATCACCCGGGTATGGGAGTACTTCGGCTCCGTCGAAATGACGCCCGACACCTTCTTCCCGGAAAGCCCGAAGCACGTGTGGGACGACGGCGCGCCCTGGCTGACCCCGCATTTCCTGGATTCCGAGACCAATATCGTGAATTCCGCGATCCAGACCTGGCTGCTGCGCAGCGGAGGCAAGACCATCCTCGTCGACACCGGCGTGGGCAACCACAAGGACCGCCCGTACGCGCCGGTCTGGAACCGCCTCGAAACAGGCTTCCTGGCCAATCTCGCGCGCGTCGGCGTCGCACCCGAGGACGTGGACATCGTGATCAACACCCATCTCCACATCGATCACGTCGGCTGGAACACGTACCTGGACGGCCGGCGGTGGGTGCCCACCTTCCCCAACGCCACCTACCTGATGCCGAAGGACGACTTCGACTTCTGGAACCCCGAGAACGGCCACAAGCCGCTGCTGGGCCGCGGCAACCAGAACGTCTTCGAGGACAGCGTGGCCCCGGTGCACCAGGCCGGCCGGACGTTGCTGTGGGAGAACAGCCACCAGATCGACGCCGGCCTCCGCCTGGACGCGGCTCCCGGACACACCCCCGGATCCTCCGTACTGACCCTCACCTCGGGGACGGACCGCGCCGTGTTCGTCGGCGACATGCTGCACAGCCCCGTGCAGATCATCGAGCCCGACTCCAACAGCTGCTTCTGCGAGGACCCCGCGGGCGCCCGCGCCACCCGCCGCAAGGTGCTGGGCTGGGCGGCCGACAACAACGCACTCGTGATCCCCGCGCACCTGGGCGGCCACGGTGCCGCCGAAGTGGCACGAGAGGGGGACAAGTTCGCCATCACGGGCTGGGCCCCCTTCGCCCCGTACACCGAGCACGCCTGAGTCCTGCGGAAGGACGACGAGACATGAGCCACCACCCCGAGCCCGTCGTGACCACGGCGCAGGGAGCCGTCCGCGGCCTGCGCCAGGGCGACACCGCCGCTTTCCTGAACATCCCCTACGCCGCCCCGCCCCGCGGCGCCGGCCGGTTCCAGCCGCCGCAGCCGCACGAGCCGTGGGACGGCGTACGGGACGCCACCGTGCCGGGGCCCAACGCGCCGCAGTCGGAACGCCGGCTCGGCAGCGTGGACATGTCCCCCTACTTCGGCACCGGTTGGCATCGCGGCGAGGACTACCTCACCGCCAATGTCTGGACGCCCGCCGCCGCGACCGGCGACCTGCCCGTCATGGTGTTCGTCCACGGCGGCGGATTCGTCGCCGGATCGACGCGGTCCGCGCTGTACGACGGCTCGGCCTTCGCCCGCGACGGCGTCGTCCTCGTCACCCTCAACTACCGGCTCGGCATCGCCGGGTTCCTCGACATCCCCGGCGCGCCAGCCAACCGCGGCCTGCTGGACGTCGTCGCCGCGCTGCGCTGGGTGCGGGAGAACATCGCGGCCTTCGGCGGTGACCCGCACAACGTCACCCTCTTCGGCCAGTCGGCCGGGGCCACCATCGTCGGCGGCGTCCTCGCCGCACCGCAAGCCGCTGGCCTCTTCCACCGGGCGATCGTCCAGAGCGGCAGCGGCCTGGGGGCGTTCACCACCGAGCAGGCCGCCCGCGTCACCAGGGCAGCAGCCGAGGCCCTGGGCATCGAGCCCCAGGTCGACGCCTTCGCAGACATCTCCGACGACCGCTTGGTCGAGGCCGGCTCCCGGCTCGCGGGCATCGACCTGCAGACCGAGACGCACCACGACCCGCTGATCGGACTCAGCCCCTTCAGCCTGGTCCTCGACACGCAGCCCGCCGAGTCCGTCGCCGCCGGCCTCAGCAGCGCCATCCACTTGCTCATCGGGACCAACACCGAAGAGGGAAACCTCTACCTGGTCCCGGTGGGCAAGTACGCCACCTCGACCACCGGTGACGTCGACGATGCGGCGGCGCGCGCACACCCGGAACCGGCACGACTCGTCGAGACGTACCGGAAGGCACGCCCCGAGGCGTCTTTCGGCGAGCTGCGCTCCGCCCTCATGGGCGACGCGCTGTTCGGCGCGGGTAGCTGGGCCTTGGCCGACGCGCATGCCGCCCACCTCGAATCCGCCACCTACGCCTACGAGTTCGCCTGGCGCTCCCACGCCTTGGACGGAGAGCTCGGCGCCACCCACGCGGTCGAGCTGCCCTTCGTCTTCGATGCCGCCCACCTTCCGCAACTGCACGGATCCGCCGCACTGCTCGGCCCTGACGAGCCCCCTGCGGATCTCGCCGCCCGTATGCACGAGACATGGGTCCGGTTCGCCAGGACCGGCAACCCCGGCTGGGACGCGTACGACGACGAGCGCCGGGCCACGATGCGCATCGACGCCGAGTGGACCCAGGTCGACGACCCCCGTAGCCAGGAGCGACAGGCCTGGCGCTGACCCTCCGGCCACCGTTCCCAAGGACACACCATGACCAGAACCGTCATCACCACCGGGAACGCACCCGCCCTCGCAGCCCCGCTGTCCCAAGGCATCCGCAAGGGCCCCGTCCTGCAGGTCTCCGGGCTGCTGCTGCCGGCAGCGCGCCTTGGCCGTCGTGCGCCTCGTCATGGGTGCGGCCCGTGGCTTGTCGTCTGGTCCGTTTACCTGATCCCTGAAGGGAACCGCTGGCGCATCGACCAGCACAACACGGCACTGAACACCGGCCGGGCGAACCCGACCGACCGGTGCCGGGTCTGCCACTGGGATGTCTGTCCGGGGCGCGTTCCGGCGCCGTCCAGCCCGCACCTGCTCTCCCTGTGGAGGGACAACGACCTGCACCGGCGGCAGTCCGACCAGCGTGCTGCCCGTGGACGGAGGAAGCCGGGGTGGCCGCCGTCCGGGTCGTCGGGTGCTGCCGGCCGCCCCGGTGCTGGCTCCGCCGTTGGGTTCCACCCGGCTCGCCTTCCGGCCGTTGCTGCGCTGCGTCGTCCTGGGGCCGGTCTGCCGCTCGCCCTGGCGGCGAGTTCGCACGGGAGCGGTCCCCTTCCCGAAGGGGGCCGGCCGATGCGTCTCACCTTCACCGCGGCCGGCCGCGGTGCGGTGCCGGTCTTCGCACGGCCAGCCTGAGGCGGGGATCACGAACCCGACCGCTTGCAAGTGATCTTGACTGGCGCGCTTGTATCCGTCGTCACTAGGGTTGACGCATGGAAGAGTTGCCAGAGGGTGTGGACCGCGATGTCCTGGACCGCTACATCCTGGATCGCCGCATCGGCCCGGCGCTTCGGACGATCAGGGAGGCGTCCGGCTGCACGCTCCACGAGGCGCTCAGGGTCTTCTGCGCGCGATACGAAGAACTCCGCCGTGACCGGCCGGACGAATTCAAGCTGAGCCGTGAGGAGTACGCCCACGAGGTCTACACCTGATCCGCGGCCTCCTTGACGGCCCCACCGCGACGGTGTCGGTGCGCCGGGCGCTCCGGTGTCCGGCCCGCCTCGGCGCCGTCGTCCTGCTGCTGCCGTCCGGGGTCGTGCCGTCCGAGGACCGCTGCTGTTGCGGTCCGGCCGCCGTGTCCGCCTTCGTTGCCGGTCCGGACGGTCGCCCCGGGGGTTGCGTCGGGGCAGCCCCGCGCTGGCTGTGAGGGCGCAGGTCCGCGGCCGGGGACAACCCGTTCGGCGCGGGGCCGACTTCTTCCGTCCGGCGGGGTCGCCGGCGGGAGGAAGCACTCCCGGGTGTCCCGTACCGACCGTGGTCGGTGGTGGGCGCCCGCGGCAGCAGCCCTCCGCCTGACAACCGGTGGGGCCCTCGACCTGCGGAGATGAGCAGAGCCCCTGTTTTCGTGCGCCAATGTCAACGATCAGACAGTTCCACGTGGCCTTCGACTGCGCGGAGCCTGTGCGCCTCGCCGCCTTCTGGTGCGAGGTGCTGGGGTACGTCATGCCGGCGGTCCCGGAGGGCTTCGCCACGTGGGAGGAGTGCTTCCGCTCGCTGCCGCCCGAGGATGCGATCTACTTGGCGTGCACTGATCCCTCGGGTGTGGCCCCGCGCCTGCTCTTCCAGCGAGTCCCCGAGGGCAAGGTCGTCAAGAACCGGGTGCATCGTGATGTGCGGGCCGGCGCAGGGCTCGTGGGTGACGAGCGCCTGGCCACGCTCGAGGCCGAATGCGCGCGGCTGATGGCGCTCGGCGCGAAACACGTGCTGACGCAGCGCGCCGATGGCGTCAACGAGTCGTGCATCGCCATGCAGGACATCGAGGGCAACGGGTTCTGCCTCGCCTGATCTCCCTCCGAGACTGCGAGGCGGGGAGCCTTCTCCCGGGAGCCTTCTTCCCGGAGAACGCCGCGAGCCCCACCCTGCACGCCCGCGGCGGCTTCCGGGTCGCCGGCACCCGCGAACGCGTCGCCCGCCACCACGGCCGCCGGCGCGACACCGTCCTGATCGAACGACGCAGCGCCGCCGTCGGGTGAGCACCGGGCGCCGGAAGCGGTGGACGAGCGCTGGGGCACGGGGGAGCACGGACGGGTCCGCCCCTGCTGGGGCGGACCCGTCCGTGGTGCGGGAGGTCAGACAGCCCGGTCGGTGCGGAACTTCCCGCGCCAGGCGAGGGAGACGTACACCAGGGCGATCAGGACCGGGACCTCGATGAGGGGGCCGACGACGCCGGACAGGGCCTGGCCGGAGGTGACGCCGAAGGTGGCGATGGCGACCGCGATGGCGAGTTCGAAGTTGTTGCCGGCGGCGGTGAAGGCGAGGGTGGCGGTGCGGTCGTAGCCGAGGCCGATGGCCTTGCCGAGCGCGAAGGTGCCGAACCACATGATGGCGAAGTAGGCGAGCAGCGGCAGGGCGATGCGGGCGACGTCCAGCGGCTGGGAGGTGATCCTCTTCCCCTGGAGGGCGAAGAGGACCACGATCGTGAACAGCAGCCCGTACAAGGCCCACGGGCCGATCTTCGGCAGCAGCTTCGTCTCGTAGCGTTCGCGGCCGAGCTTCGTCTCGCCGAGGCGGCGGGTGAGGAAGCCCGCGACGAGGGGCACGCCGAGGAAGACGACGACGTTGAGGGCGATCTTCCACATGGGGACGTCGAGGTGCTCGCCCTTGCCGAGGCCGAGCCAGCCGGGCAGCAGGTCGAGGTAGAACCAGCCGAGGACGCCGAACATGACGACCTGGAAGACGGAGTTCAGGGCGACGAGGACGGCGGCGGCCTCGCGGTCGCCGCAGGCGAGGTCGTTCCAGATGATCACCATGGCGATGCAGCGGGCGAGGCCCACGATGATCAGGCCGGTGCGGTACTCGGGCAGGTCGGGCAGGAAGGTCCAGGCGAGCGCGAACATGACGGCCGGGCCGACGATCCAGTTGATGACCAGCGAGGAGGCCATGAGCCTGCGGTCGCCGGTGACGGTGTCGAGGCGGTCGTAGCGGACCTTCGCGAGCACCGGGTACATCATGACCAGCAGGCCGAGCGCGATCGGCAGCGAGATCCCGCCGACCTCCACCTCGGCGAGGGCGTCGTTCAGTCCCGGGACCAGGCGGCCAAGGCCGAGACCGGCGGCCATCGCGGCGAGGATCCACACGGCGAGGTAGCGGTCGCCGAAGGACAGCTTCCCGGCGACCGGGGCGCCCTGGTCGGCTCCGGTGTCCGGCGCGGAGGCGCGGGACATCAGCAGGACCTCCTGGCGCCGGCGTTGGCACGGGCGGTGGCGGCGAGGTCGGCGAACCCGGTGGACAGAGCATCCAGCACCTCCGGCTTGAGCCGGTAGTACGTGAAGCGCCCGCAGGGCTCGGTGTCCACCACGCCCGCCTCCCGCAGCACCTTGAGGTGGTTGGAGAGGTTGGTCTGGCGGGCGCCGGTCTCCTCCACCAGGTGCGTGGTGCACAGGGTCTCGCGGGCCAGCAGCGTCACGATCCGGAGCCGGAGGGGATCGGACAGCACGCGCATCAAATCAGTGTCGACTGACATCACCATGGGCTGATACTTTCACGTCGGCCGGAGCCGACACCAGCGGCAGCTGATGGGAAGCGCCCCGGCCGGGATGCCCGAACCGAACGAAGGACCGCTCACCGATGACCGCCGCGCCGCTCGCCGCCGTGCTGTTCGTCTGCGTCCACAACGCAGGCCGCTCCCAGATGGCCGCCGGCTTCCTCACTCACCTCGCCGGCGACCGCGTCGAGGTCCGCTCCGCCGGCTCCCTCCCGGCCGGCCAGGTCAACCCGGCCGCCGTCGCCGCCATGGCCGAACTCGGCATCGACATCTCCGACCAGCAGCCGAGGATCCTCACCACCGAGGCCGTCCAGTCCTCCGACTACGTCATCACCATGGGCTGCGGCGACGCCTGCCCCTACTTCCCCGGCAAGAAGTACCTCGACTGGAAGCTGGACGACCCGGCAGGGCAAGGCATCGAGGCCGTCCGCCCCATCCGCGACGCCATCAAGGCGCTGATCGAGGACCTGGTCGAGGAGATCGACGCCAGCGCCGGCCGGGAGAGGTGACGCCGCGACCAAGGTTCTCCAGCACCTCGTTCTTGAGGCAGGCGACGGGGGCCGGCTCCGGGTCTCCCTCTCGGACGGGGTCTGACCGCCTCCGGCCGCCGACGAGCGCGCGGGTGCGGCTCGGGGCCGCCCCGGGGCCGGGCCTGTGCTGCTTCCCGTCCGCGGGTGGCCTTCTCCGGCCGGTCAGAGGGGGATGACGCGCGAGCGGTTGCGCCGGCGGGGCTTCATATGGCGGATGCCGTCCTTGCCGGCGCTGGTCAGCCCGGGGTGCCAGGCTGCTGCCGGGCCGCTGGTCGTCTTGCTCATCGGTATCCCTTCTGCGTGCGGACCGGACCGGGGGAGGGGAAGTGGCTGCTACTGCGCGGTGCGGGTCTGGCGGGCGGTGACGAG
Organism: Kitasatospora sp. NPDC018619; assembly: GCF_044391605.1. Taxonomy (NCBI): domain Bacteria; kingdom Bacillati; phylum Actinomycetota; class Actinomycetes; order Kitasatosporales; family Streptomycetaceae; genus Kitasatospora; species Kitasatospora sp. NPDC018619. The sequence goes on along the minus strand of NZ_JBISAI010000012.1, from coordinate 22,779 downwards.
GGCGCGCCGGCGGGTGTGGACGGCCTGGTCGCCGTCGTACCAGCGGGCGCCGGAGGGATACAGGACGTCGCGGTCGGCCATGAAGTGGGCGATGTCGGTGTAGTAGGCGTAGTCGTGGTCCCGGGTGTGAGGTGGTCGAGGTCGCGGATCGCGGTGTCCAGCGCGTCGTGGTCGTCGAGGACGGCGTGGTGGAAGCACAGGGCGAGGGCGAGGGCGGTGCGGACGCCGGAGACGCGGACCTCGGCGTCGAGCAGGGCAACGCGGTCGAGGAAGTCCTGTCCGCCGGTGCCGGCGTCGCGTACGAGGGCGGCGATGCGGGTGGTGAGGGTGGTGGCGCGCAGGTCGGGGCCGGCAAGGAGCTGGGCGGCGAGGTGGAGGTCGTCGTCGGCCGTTGCGGGGTCGGTGAAGGCGCGGACGAAGGAGAGCTGCGCCTGGTAGGCGGCGGCCCGGTCCAGCTCGGCGTGCACCCACCACAGGTCGCCCAGGACGCGGTGCCGGCGTCCGGCCCGGCCGAGGGTCTGGGCGGAGGCCAGGGCGGTGGGGGAGTCGCCTTCGAGGCGGGCGAGGGGGCCAGGCCCCGGCGGGCGGCGGGGGCGGGGCGGGTGGTGCCGGCGGCGACCTGCTGCATGCCCTGCCGGGAGGCGGTGCCGCGGCCGAGGTCGCGGTGGGCCTTGGCGCGGTAGTAGAGGGCCAGGTCGGTCAGGTCTACCGGGAGCAGGGCGCTGTCGATGACGCGGGTGAGGCGGTCGGCGGTGCGGGTGCGGTGCTCGCGCCGGCGGGCGGCGAGCGCGCTGAGGGTCTCCACCAGGGCGTCGGCCGGTGTGGTCAGCACGGCGAGGGGCACGCCGTCCAGGCCTTCGGCCGGGGCCTGCCCGGCGGGGGTGGCGGGCGTGGGCGGGGCGAGGGGCTCCCGCACGGAGTCGGAGACGTGGGTCCAGGTGGCGGCGGCGAGCCAGCCGAGGTCGAGGCGGTGGTCGCGGGCCGGGCGAAGGCCTTGGGGCAGGCAGCCGATCAGCAGGGCGCGGTCGCCGCCGGCGGCGGCCCACCGGCCGCCGAGGGCGGTGTGGGCGCGGTCGGCGGCGTGCTGCCAGCGAGGTCTCCACCAGGGCGTCGAACCGGCCCTCGCCCACCCGCTCCACGGCGGCCTGCCAGCGGCGGGTGTCCGGCCGGACACCCGCGCCGGCGGTGCGCACGTCCCGTCTCCAGCAGCACCGGAGCCATGCGGGAGCACAGCCTCATCAGGAGCCGTGATCCCGGCTGGGCACCGTAGCTACCGAACGAGCGGTGCGGCGTCCCTTGCAGCTTGACCGCAGCAGGCGTATGCCCGCAGGCGGGCCTGGGCCGACCGGACGGCGGCAGGTGTTGCTCTGGCGGCCCCTGCCCGGCTGCTCCTCTGAGGCGGCCGCGCACAGCGCGGGCACCGCAGCCGCACAACGGTGCGGCCGACGGCGACGACACCGCCGGCCGGGCCGGCCCCAAACCTCCCGCACCCGGTGCACGCGCACCGTGCGCGCCACCCCGCGTTCCCCGGTGCCGGCCGGGCTTACCGCCGCGGGTGGTGTTCGGTGGTGGTGGTGTGGCCGGCGGTGTGGGCCTGGTCGAGGTGTTCGGCGAGGCGGGCAGTTGGGTGGTGGGGCATCCGTGGGCCGGGCATGACGAACTTCCTGCACTTCCCCGGCCCGGCCCGTCCCCCGCTCGGACCGGAGGGCGCCCCCGCAGGTGCGACCGCACGTATCCGTCGCCCGACCCCTTCTGTCCGTCTCCGTGCCCTGGTTGCTGGTGGTGGGTGCGTGGGTGGGTGACGGTCCGGACGGCAGGGGTTCCCACCCGGCGGGGCCGTGGTGATGGTGGGCGCCCGGTGCGGGCCGGTCGCCGGCCCGGCCCGTTCCGGCCCGGGTGTGCCGGCCCGGGTGTGCCGGGGCCCGCTTCCGGGCGGGCCCCTGACGGCCCCTGGCGGGCCTTCACGGCGTTGCGGTGCCGCGTCTGGCTTTGTTCACGAGTTGCGGCAGCAGATGTACGCGTCATCGGGCAGCACCCGGATGACGGCGTGTTCGATGCTCATGAGAAGGACAGCGGCTGGCCTGCAGTCGCCTCCGCTGGCCGACAGTTGCGCTGGATCACAGCCAGGTGGTGGCCGGCCAGATGGTCACGGCCGCGGTGGCGATGAGCCCGACGTTGAGTGTGATGTGGCGTTCTTCGCCGGTCAGGTGGATGGCGATCGCACCGATCTGCAGGAGCACGAACCCGGTGGCCGCGGCCAGTGCCAGCCAGGGTGCGGTGCCGGTCAGCGGCGGCAGGATCAGCCCGATCGCGCCGAGTATTTCGACCGTCCCCAGTGCCCTGACGGCGGGCAGGGGTATGCGGTCGACCCAGGCCATCATCGGGCGAAGTTGATCGCGGGTGCGGATCACTTTCATCGCCCCTGCATAGAGGTAGAACAGAGCGAGCAGTCCGGCGACGATCCAATATGCGATGTTCATGATCCCCATCAACGGTCACGGGTTGCAGGTGACTTGTCGGTCCCGGGGCAGCCCCTGGACAAGGCCGGACCCTTGCTTGAGCGGTCCGGAACTGAAAGGTGAGCGCCCCGGCTGCGCTGGGCGGGTGGAGGACGGCCGGGCGATGTCATCCCGGCTGCTTCAGGTGAAGTCGGTGGCGGGCTCGGTCGCGTAGCGGCTCATCGCGTGGATGCCGGCCTGCGGCGTCAGCGGCCGGCCGTCGGCGATGACGTCGCGGAGGTCTCGGAAGTACTGCACATACAGGTCGGGGGTGAACGTGCTGAGCATGGCGGCGGGTTGGTCGGTCAGGTTGGCGAAGGTGTGCGGGACGCCGGGCGGGACCATCACGAGCGTGCCTGTGGTGGCGTCGTAGTCCTTGTCTCCGACGGTGAACCGCACCGTGCCGGAGACGATGTAGAAGCCCTCGTCGTGCTGGGTGTGGCGGTGCTGCGGCGGACCGGAGGTGTGCGGGGCGAGGACGGACTCGGCGATTGCGAGGCGGTGCCCGGTATGGCTGCCGTCCTCCAGGACGCGCATGCGCGTGGTGCCCATGACGATCGTCTCGCCGTCGCCGGGACCGACCACCGATACGGCGGGCTCGCCCTGCGGTTCACTGGTCTTGGCTTCGTCGTTCATGCTCCGAGTGCACCGCCTGGGCCCTGCGACTGTCCAAGACCAGTTCCGCACCACCCATACCTTGTGGGTATCGTCGCAGCGTGGAGCTACGTACCCTGCGCTACTTCGTGGCGGTCGCCGAGGAACTCCACTTCGGCCGGGCCGCCACTCGACTGCACATGAGCCAGCCGCCGCTGAGCCGGGCGATCAAGCAGCTGGAGACCGAGGTCGGCGCCCTGCTGTTCGCCCGCTCGCCCGCCGGCGTCACCCTCACACCGGCAGGCGTCGTGCTGCGTGATGAGGCGCGGGCCCTGCTCGACCAGGCCGACCGCGTCCGCGTACGCGTGAGCGCGGCGGCCGGCTCCTCGACCATCACCGTCGGCATCCTGGGCGACAGCACCGACCCGGGAGCCACCAGGCTGGCCGCCGCTTACCGCCGAAGCCACCCCGGCATCGACATCCGCATCCGTGACACCGACCTGACCGACCCGACCTGCGGGCTGCGCGCCGGACTGGTCGACGTCGCCCTGACTCGGGCGCCGTTCAACGAGACCGCCCTGACCGTGCGTGAGCTGCGGACCGATCCGGTGGGCGTGGTCCTGCGCGCCGACGACCCGCTGGCCTGCCGCGGCCAACTGCAGCTGGCCGACCTGCGCGACCGCCGCTGGTTCCAGTTCCCGCAGGGAACCGACCCGATCTGGCAGTCGTATTGGAACGGCGGCGAGCCGCGCGAGGGCCCGCTGGTGCGCGTCGTCCAGGAATGCCTGCAGGCCGTGCTGTGGAACGGCACGGTCGGCTTGGCCCCGCTCGGACACAACCTGCCCGCAGAGCTGACCGCGGTGCCGCTGATCGACATGCCGCCGAGTCGAGCGGTGGCGGTGTGGAACGAGGGTGACACCAACCCGTTGATCCGATCGTTCATCGAGATCGCGACAGCCGCATACCGTCACTGAACACCTGGCGATCGGTGCTGCCGCGGATCGCGAACAATTCGAACGCGACGCCCCTCGGGACCGCCTCCCGAAGTGGTGAACATCTGCCGTCCGTTTCGTGTCCAGAGCCACGCGCCCGGCCGGTGGGGCGGGTGCGGCCCGTGCGGCCCGGGAGCGGCCCGTCGGGGGCGTCGTGCGGCGGCTCCTGCCGCCGACACCCCCGCCCTGAGGGACCGGTGGCACCTGCGCAGGTCAGTGACCTTACCAAGGCAGCCGGGAATTCCGCCTACCCTCTCTGCGCCCCTTGTCCTCCTGTTTTGTGGGGGTGGGATGGGTGGGCGGTGGTGCGCTGTCGGGCTCTGGTGGTGACCTGCGGCCGGCTGGGGCCGGGGCAGCCCGGCTCCGGGGCTAAGAAGTCATCTCATTTGGATGCTTGAGTAGTATCCGGGCGTGCTGATCGTGGAGCGTCTGGTACCGGACGAGTTGTGGGAGCTGTTCCAGTTGGTGGTGCCGGAGGCTCCGGTACGTCCGCAGGGCGGTGGCCGGCGGCGACACGGGGACCGGGAGGTGTTGGCGGCGATCGTGTTCGTCGCCACCTCTGGGTGCACGTGGGCCCAACTGCCAACGTGCTTCGGCCCGTTGGGGCCGACCGCCCATCGCCGCTTCACGGAGTGGAGCAAAGCCCGGGTGTGGACCAAGCTCCATCGCGTCGTCTTGGACGAGCTCGGGGCGCGGGGAGACCTGGACTGGTCGCGGTGCGCGGTCGACTCGGTGAACATGCGGGCCCTGAAAAGGGGGAGCTGACAGGTCCGAATCCTGTCGATCGAGGCAAGTACGGGTCGAAGATCCACCTGCTCACCGAACGCACCGGTTTACCCCTCTCGCTCGATCTCCGGAGCCAACGTCCACGACAGCCAGGCCCTGATCCCGCTGACCGACGCCATCCCGCCCATCCGCTCACGGCGCGGCCCCACGCGTCGCAGGCCCGGCAAACTGCACGGCGACAAAGCCTACGACCACCGCTTCATCTGCTCCTACCTGCGACGACGGCAGATCCCGGCCCGCATCGCCCGCCGAGGAATCGACTCCTCCAAGCGCCTCGGCCGGCACCGATGGGTGATCGAGCGCACCGTCGCCTGGCTGGGCGGCTTCCGCCGGCTCCACCGCCGCTACGAGCGCAAGGCCGACCACTTCGCCGGCTTCGCCAGTATCGCCGCAGCCCTCATCTGTATCCGCAGACTCATCCAAATGAGATGACTTCTAAGTCCGGCACGACCCGCCAAGGGCCCGTCACCCCCGACCAGGGGGCGACGGGCCCTTCCGCATGCCCCGACGAAGGAGACCGATGCCGACCCTGCACTACACCCCGCCGCCGCCCGCGCCCTCGCCCGCCTGGAGAAGGGACGCCGCGCCGACCCGCGCCGGGCCCGCCAGGCGCTCGAGCAGCTGGCCGTGGACCCCACACCGCCCGGGCTTGCGCAGCCACCGCTACGCGGTCCTGTCCGGCCACCACGGCACGGCGGCGTGGACGTCCTACATCGACCAGGGGCCGGATCCACTGGGCCTGGGGGCACGGCGGCACGGCGGCGTCTCAGCCCTGTCCCAGGGCGTCCGGTCCGGGCCTTTTGCTGGGGCGGTCCTGGGGCTGTTGACCCGTCTCACCGAAGTTTGACGAGTTTCAACGAAGTGTGACCGGTGGCGGTTGTCTCAGCGGAGTTTGACTGCCAGGGTTCGGGACGCGATGCCCGCAGGGGGTTCTGTGGAGTCGCTTGGCTGGTTGAAGAGGTGGAGAGGACCATGCGGGTCGTCATTGACGGGACACACATCGGAAGCCAGGCGGACCTGCACCGGGTTCTTGCCGGGCCTTTGGACTTCGGTCCGTACTACGGGCACAACCTGAACGCCCTGTGGGATCGGCTGAGCAGGGATGTCGAGCGTCCGGTCGAGATTGTCTGGGAGAACGCCGAAGTCAGTCGTAGCCTGATGGGCGATAAGGCGTTCGAGGCGGTCGTATCCGTCCTGGTTCGAGCTGCTGAAGGGGACGAATCGAGCGCGCCGGACGAGAGGCTGACCGTGCGTTTCACCTGATCTGGAATCCAGCAGCGAGTGGTCAAACTCGTTGAGACGGGTCAACTGGCCCACCCTGTTCTCCCTGGTGGAGGCGTTGCGCGTCGGCGCTGGGACAGGGCTGGGACAGCCCCTGCGCGGGCAGGCGGCTAGCGTCCCGGGGAGGCGCCGTCGATGGCGGCGAGCAGCCGGGCGTGGACGGCGGCCGCGGCCTCCTGGGTGGCCGGGTCCTCGCTCGTCAGCTGGGGGCGATGAGCCCGGCGGCCGCGGCGAGGACCGGTACCGGGAGGGTGGCCTCGCGCAGGTGGAGGAGCTGGGCGGCTGCGAGCTCGCCGGGGATGGCGTGGGTGCGGGCGTCGGGGATCAGGGAGGTGAGGCCCCGGGGCAGGGGCTGGGTGCTGGTCACCCGCCCATTCTCCCGGTCGGCGGCCGGTGGTGATCACCACGGCCGGTCGGCGGCGGGCTCGGTCGGCACAGCGCCGTGGTGGTGGCGGGCGACGGCCTCCAGCAGCGCCCGGCGGGCCCGGCGCCATCTCGGCAAGGACGTCCTCGTCGTCGAAAGCCTCCCGCCACGGCTCGGCGGTCCGCTCGAACTCCTCCATCACCGTGTGCAGCGCGGCCTCGACGGCGGCCGGCGAACCCGGCGGCGCGCCCGGACGGTGTCGGCCAGCACCCGGGCGGCGCCGGGCCCGAGCGCCCGGCTCCTGGTCGTACTCACCCAGCAGCCCCGGCACCGCTGGTGGTGGCGGCACGACCAGCGGCGGTCGCGGCGTCCAGCTTGTCGGCCAGCAGGGCGATGACAAGGCCGAGGCCGCCGACCGGGTGGTGGGTTGGTCAGGCCGTGGGGGCCTGCGCGATGTCGTCGGGGCGGCCGGCCCCCGTGCGCGGGGGTTGGTGAGCACCCCGACGGTGCGCGGTCCTCGGGGACGTGGTTGCCGCCGGGCACCTCCATGCCCGGGGTCTTCCCGGCCGCTGTCCGTCGTCTGCTGGCGGCCTGGCCCGGTGAGGGTGGTTCCCGGTGCCGTCCGGGTTTACTGCTGTTGGTGGTGTTCGGTGATGGTGCGGGGCATGGCGAGCGCGATCGCCGCGACGGCGGCCAGGGCGAGGCCTTCCTGGACGCCGAGGCGGTCGTTGAGCAGGACGAAGCCGTCGAGGACCTGGGTGGTGTCCGCGGGCACGCCGCCGTCGTCGCTGTCGTCGGGGTCCAGGTCCCGGCCGCAGGCGTGGACGGCCGCGGCGAACTCGTGCAGTGCCCGGTCGCCGGTTCGGTCGGCCAGCTCGGCCACCCAGGCGGCCGCGCGCTCGGCCGCGTGCCCGGCCTCCGTCAGTGCGGCGGCGAGCTCGGCGCGCTGCCGCTCCTGCGCCAGCTCGTCCTCGGCCCGCCCTGCAGCTCGCGCTGCGCTTGGGTGGCATGGTGGGCGGCGAAGGCCGCCCGTTCTTCGGCGAAGCGGGCCGAGAACGTCGGATCGGCCTCGGCGTTGTCCCGGAGCGGGGGACGGGCCGGGCCGGGGAAGTGCAGGAGGTTCGTCATGCCCGGCCCAACCCCCGCTCGGACCGGCCGGTTACGGGCCTGGCACCGACGGCGGGCTGGGCGCGGTGGACACGTCCGGCGAAGCCATCCGCCGCCCGCTGCCCGGGCCACCCGGTGTTGTGCTGTCGGCTTCCCGCCCTGCTGCTCGCCGAGGGCTCTGCCTGCCTTGCCGTCGGGCGGCGGCGGTTTCGGCGACAGGCCGTTGCCCGGGCCCGGTCCGCCGTCCCCGCTGCTGTGCTGTCCCGCTCCGGCTGGTCGTGGTGCCGTCGTCCGGCGCGCCGCGGGGCCGCTGCCGCCGTCGTCCTGCCAGGAGCGCGTCCCGCCAGGCCGCCCGGGCGGCCGGCTCGTTGTTGTCCAGGTGGCTGTGCTGCTGCACGGTGCCGCCGCCCGGGAGTCCGCCAGGGATCTGGTGCAGCACCACCGAGGGCCAGCGCAGCCCGTGCTGGTGCTCGCTAGCCGGGCGGCAGGTGACCATAGGGCCGTTGGTCCCGGAGGCAGGGACCAACGAACCATTTTAGCGGGAATCAGATATCGAGCCTTCCGCTTCCCTTAGGCCGCGTCCCAGGATCCTTCCGAAGCAAAAAGGAACTTCGGGACTAGTTGCAACTGCTTTGTTGGACCGCTCAGTGAAGCCTTGCGGCAGCTGAATGAGGCTGAGCAATGCGGCCGCCGTATGCACCTAGTCGCTCCTCATCGGCCTCTTATTCGGCTGCTTCGCCATGGGATTCGGCTTGAGCGGTGCGGTGTCGCCGCGTCCGGACTGGCGGCTGCTTCGGGGTGGTGATTGCGGTGCAGCTGGATCTGAAAGCGCCCCTGACCTATCGTCGCGGAATCAGGAGACTCAAGTGAAGCTGTCCGGTATTCGTGCTGCTCGAATTTCCATCGTCGGGCTGACCATTGGGGCTGCCATGGCCCTGGCCGCACCCGGTGCCTCCGCTGTCGTCGGGTATGGGGGTTCCGGCTCGCCGGAGTCCGCCGCGCCGCCCGGGCGATCCGCCAGCAGTGCGTCCACGTTCGACGGGGTGCTGGCCGAGTCCGGCCGGCCGACGACGTTCTACCGCGACACCCTGTGGCGGCTGGTTGCCCCGACGGGAACCACCGTCCAGGCGAACGACAGGGGTGGCATCCGGTTCGTCGACGCGAGTGGCGCCGTCACTGCGGAGTACGCACTGACTTCCGTGATCGACGCCAAGGATGTCGTGCACAAAATAACCTGGTCGCTGGAAGGATCGGTGCTCCGTCAGCACGTTGATATCGCGGAGGAGTCGGTGCAGGGAGTTCTCGTGGCCGGGCCCGACGCCCAGTCGCGCGGAGGCTTCTTGGACTGCGTGGTTGACACGGGTAAGGGCGGCTTGGCCGGAGGCCTCGTCACCGGATGCGTCGCCGGTGCAGAGACCGGCTGCGTTCCCGGGGCGGTCGTCGGTGGCTTCGCGGGGGCCCTCGGCGGTGTTGCCACCGGGCTCTTCAAATGCTGACCAACTCATACCGGAGGCCTCGATGAGTAGCCGGACGAACGAATTCCGTGAACAAATCATCACCATGGTCGCGGTGACCGTCAGCGCCGTCGTGTCAGCAACCCTGTCCCGTGGTGTTTCGGGCTGGTTCAGCCTTCTCGGGACAATTGTGATCGGAGCAGTGGTCGGTCTCCTGGCACGCTGGCTGCTCTACCGGGCGCGGCTTCGCGACCACCTCCCCCCAGACAGCCGGTCGTAGACGCCGGAGCCGGCTGACCGTATCCACCGCCGAACTCCGCCGGAGACGCCCTCTGCTACACCGCCCCGAAGCCCGACGAAGGCGCGCAGCGGCCGGTGTCAGCCGCCGATGGCCGCGGCGCAGACGAGCCCGGCGACGGGCGGGTACGTCAGCCGCGGCCTGCGGGGCGGTGCCGCCGTCGTCCTGCCGCTGTCCGGTCCGGGGCACACCGTGCCGCTGCGCCCCCGCCAGGTGCCGCTGATCGCCGTCTGGTTCGGCCGGCCTCCGCCTGCCGCTGCTGCGCGCGGGCGGCCGTTGCCCCGCTCCGCGGCCGCCGCCGGCCTCGGAGCCGCCGGACCCGGCTCGCCACCGCGCTGCTGCCCACGCCACCCGCCGCTGCGCCGTCCCCGGCACGGACGGTGCTTCGAGGCCCGGCGCGCACCACCGGTCGTGCCGTCGACGATGGAACCGGCAGCCGCCAAGTGGTGGCTCCCGTCGGTGCGTGACGCTCGTTCAGGTGGCTGGCCGGTCCGGCCGGTGACCGGCCGGATGAGGGTTCTCCAGACGACCTCGTCGTCGAGACCCCGGAGAACCCGATGCGTCTTCGCCCCGCGCTCGCAGCCGCCCTGGCCACCGCCGTCGCCCTGCTGCCCGCCGCCCCGGCCCGCGCCACCGCCACCGCCCCCCACGCTGCGCACGGGCTCCATCGCGTGTCGGGGGAGGTGGTGCGTGCGCCGCTGTCGGCGCTGGTCGAGGCGCTGCCCGTCGAGGACGAAGGGCAGCGCGACGGCTACTCGCGTGAGCAGTTCAAGCACTGGATCGACGCCGATCACGACGGCTGCAACACCCGCAACGAGGTGCTGCTCAGGGATGCCATCGTCGCGCCGCAGGTCACCGGGCGCTGCACCATCGTGGCCGGCACCGGTGTGTGGGGGTCCTGGTAGGAAGACCACGCAGATGACGAAGGACGACGTCGACATCGACGACATGGTGCCGCTCGGTGAGGTCTGGGACTCGGGGGCGGCGGCGTGGAGTGCGGCCGAGCGCCAGGCCTACGCCAACGACCTCGACGACACGCGTTCCCTCCTCGCGGTCCACGACCGCGCCAACCAGTCGAAGGCCGACCGCGACCCGGTCCAGTGGATGCCCCCGGCCGCCGCCGCGACCTGCCGCTACATCTCCGACTGGGTCACCGTGAAGACCCGCTGGGGCCTGAGCGTGGACCCGGCCGAGCACGCCGCCGTCCAGCGGATCACCGCCGCCTGCGACAACCCGGTGATCACCGTCGCGCTCGCCCGCTGACCAACCGTCGCTGTCCCGCCACCTGGCGACCTGCTGCCCGTGCCGTCGGGCCGGCCCGGCGACACGGGCAGCAGGGCGGCTCGGTTGCCACCGCCTGGCTGACTCCCGCCGTTGCTGGGCGCTCCGCGTTGAGGGCCTGGCCGCCATGCTGGGGCGGCTGTGCCTGCACCCCGTTGCTGCTGGGCTCCGGGTGTCCTCCGTCCGGCTCTGCCGCCGGCCCGCCGCGCCCCGCGGTGCCGCGCCCGGTTGCGCCCGGTTGCCGGCTCGCCCCGGCGCCGTCGTCAGGCCCGCACCGAGGAGTAGCAGCGGCCGCGGAGAGCAGGGCAGCGGCCGTCCACGCGCAGCGGACGGTGGCCGGGCGGCGGTGAGCTGCCCAAGCCCACGGAGAGGCTGGTCTTCGAGTCCGGGGCGATCCGCTGCAAGCGGGGTTGCCGTGCCGAGGGCCACGGGTTGGTGCCCGGGTCTGGCGGGGTAGGCGAAGACGGGCTGGAGGCCGCCGTGGGGAGGAGCGGGTGGGGGCACGGCTGGTGGGTTCGAGGTCGATCCGGATGTGGTGTTCCGGGCGTCGGTGCAGTTCCTCGGCTCGAAGGACTTCGTCTACAACATCGCGTCGGGGGTGGCGGGCGACCTGGCGTCCTCGGCGGGGACGGCCGGCGACGACACGGTAGCCCACAGCTTCGCGAAGAAGTACGAGTCGGCGGCCAAGAGCGTGGTCAAGGCGATCGGGACGGCCGGGCAGGCCATGGCGACGATCTCCAGCCGCCTGCTGACGATGGCCGCAGGCTACCTGGCCGTCCAGGGCTCGGTGGCCGCCGCCTTCAGCGGGAAGATCGACACGTCGGCGCCGCTGGCCGGGGCGCCCAGCAGTGCGCCGAGAGCGAGGCGCACAACAGCCTGCCGATGGTCGCCGGCTCGAAGGAGGCCGAGCTCGGAGCTCCTTGGCGTAGGGAGGCATCAGGCTGCCGCCGAACCGGACATCCAAGGGGTGAGTGAAGATCAGGGCTCCCGTTGGGGAGGGCCACAGCCCTCCCCAACGGGAGCCCTCCTGGATGCGGCGATTCAGAGGCTGCTGGTGATCACGGTTCCGGTGTGGTTGCCGGGGATGGTGGTGAGGTCAAGGGCTTCGGGGGCGGCCCAGGTGCCGTCGGCGTGCCGGGCGGTGAGCAGGACCTTGTTTTCGGTGGTGGCGATGGCGAACTGGGCGTCTTCGTCGACCGTGGCGGCGCTGATGCTGGTGCCGGTGATGTTCCCGATGACGCCGCCGAGGGAGGCGATGGGCTGCCAGCTGCCGTTGGCCCAGCGCAGGGTGTGGTACTGGCCGTCGCTGGCGACGAGCGCGAGGTTGAGACCCGTGCTCTGGCGGGTGATGGCGACGGCGCTCACGGGCGCGGTGGCACCGGCGGCCTCGGCGACCGATCCCCACGCGCCCCAGTTCCCGGCGGCGGTGCGCAGGGTGTGGTAGACCTTTCCGCCCGATACGGCGGCGATGTGGAGTTCCCCGCCGGCGGCTCCGGCTGCGGAGATGGAGGTGATGCCGTTGAGGGGGCCGGTGACGTCGGTGACCACGTTGAACGACGTCCACTGGCCTGCGGCGTGGCGGATGCTGTGGAACAGGAAGCCGTTCGCGACGACCACGACGTGCAGGTCTCCGCCGATGGGGGAGATGGTGACCTGGGTGATGTTGCCGAGGTCGGAGACGGTGGCGTTGAGGTCGACGAACTTCTGGCCCCAGCCGCCGTCGAGGTTGCGGATGGCGTAGTGCAGGTGCCCGTCGCCGCCGAGCGCGATGACGTGGGTGGCCGTGTTGATGCCGGCGGTGGCGACGGCGCGGACGCCGCCGACGTTGCCGGCCGCGGCCTGGACGTCCTCGTAGGGGGTCCAGGAGCCGTCGTAGAGACGGGTCGCGGAGTAGAGGTTGTTGTCGCTGCGGATCAGGGCCTGGGTCTTCCAGCCCACGGACGTGGCGCGGGTCTGCTGGACCCAGCCGGCGATGTCGTCGACGCGGGTGTTGTAAGCGCCGGTGCGGGTCTCGGTGGCCGGGGTACCGAGGCAGCCGCCCTGCCAGGAACGGGAGGCGACGGCGACGAGCTCGGGCTTGCCACCCGTCTCGCGGATCACGGGGGCGCCGGTGTCGCCCTTGCAGATCGCGGCGCCGCCGGTGCCGGTGGTGCCGATGCCCGTGGTGGTCACGGTGTCGAGGCTGAACGCGCCGGTGTGGAGCTTGAGTGGCGCCCACTCGTCCTTGGTCCGCCCGTAGGCGGGAACGCGCAGCGTCTGCCCGGAGATGGGCGCGGTGGCGGAGACCGTCAGCGGGGCTATGCCGTCCACGGGCGTGGCGAGGCGGGCCATCACGAGGTCGCGGTCGGCACGCGGCACCAGCTCGGAGACGTCGGTGGTCTTGCCGCCGTTGGTGGTGAGGTCGGTGCGGCCGACGGTGACGGTGGTCTTCCACTTCGGCGCACCGGCCGTCAGGGCCTGTGGCTTGGTCGGGTCGTCCGCGAAGCAGGAGGCGGCGGTGAGCACCCAGTTGCGGTCGACCAGCGTGCCGGTGCAGGCGCGCAGGTTGTCGCCGATCACCAGGCGGGCCGTGTAGGCGTGGGTGCCGTCGGCGGCGGTGTCGCCGGCCACGGCGCCGGCCGGGGGCGTGGCGAGGGTGGTCAGGGCGCCGGCGGCGAGGGCGGCTGTCAGTGCGCCCGCCCGCCGGGAGTGGGCCTGGGATGTGCGGAACATGAAGAAGTCTCCTCGGGATGTCATAGCGATAACACCCCGCGACGCGTGGGGTGGGGAACGGGTTCATCGCTGGCGGTGCTCTCGCCCGACCGTGCGGGGGCCCGTGCTGTGGGTGGCGGGGCAGGCCGCTTTTTGGGGTTGGCAGGGGGCAGGAGATGGAGGGGGCACCGTGAAGCGGACCCAGCCCGGGTCCTGCGGGTCCACTGTCCGCAGGTGCTCGCTCCGCCGACCTGCGCGGGGCGGGTCCGGACGGCACCTATCGGTCCCCCGCCGGGCGGGACAGCGGCCGGTGAGGCCTGTGCAGGGGGCCTCTCAGCCCATGACGCGCAGTTCGACGAGGACGGAGCGCTTTCCGCCGGGCAGGCTCTCGCCGACGGGCGCGATTGAGTTCGGGGCCACGTCGACCTGCTTCTCCTGTCCTGCGGCGGTGAGCTTGGCGCTTACGGCGCGATCCTCTGTCCATATCCCGTAGACGTCCGGCAGCTCCATAGCGAGGTAGCCCGTCTTGCTGTTGGTGGTGAAGCAGTAGCCGCGCTTGTCGAGGCGGGATTCGATGAAGATCTCATTCGAGGCCTGGCAGTCGGTCGGCACGGCGTTGTTCTGGCCCTCCTTGAGCCAGATGTGCCCGTCGCCCTGGCGGAGCGTGATCTGACGCTCCAGGAGCAGCCGTTCCGCGCCGGGGTGCTGGAAGTCCTCGACGGCCACTGGCATGGCCGGGTCTGCCGAGCCGGTTCCGCCGGCTGCCTCGGCGGCCGTCAGGGAGGCGACCCCGATGCCTGCGATCAGAGCACCAGTAGCTCCGACGAGGAGGGAGGTGCGGAAACGGGATATCTCCAACGCTGATCCTTAAGTGCGAGGGGCCGTGGCGGAGGCCGGGCCTTTACATGTGAGTGGCGTAGGTAAAGCATGTGTAAGGTATCAGCAATCGTGTCCGAACCGATCACCAGGTGAATCGTGCAAGCACGATTGCCGGGGATGGTTGCTGACGATGCGTTTTCCGTGCCCGGATCCCCTGGTGACGTCCGTCTCTCGAGCCGATCGGCATCGCTTCCGGGCTCCTGGTAGATCCGTGCACGTAGTCAGGTCTGCCATTGAGAGGAATGTATTGTGAAGCATCCCTTGCGCCCTGCGGGGGCGCTGGGAGTCGGCGGGGGAGATCGGCGGAGGCGAAGCCGATCGGTGGGGCTGCGCGGCGCCTGCGCCGCCCTGTTGACGATTGCGCTGGGGGCCAGTCTGCTCGGTGCGTCGCCCGCGAGCGCGACCGAGGGAAGCCCCGCTGTGGTTCCGGTGCTGACGGACCGTGGTCGCGTCGTCGGGCTGTGGATGACAGGCGGCCCTGGGGTCAAGGCCGCCGCCGAAGCTGCGCTGACGGGCTCGGACGACGACGTCAAGCGCTTTCTCGAGGCCGAGCGGAACGAAGCGCAGTACCACGACGATCGTGTCGAGGTTTTCCAGATGCTTGCCGTCGGTGGTCCGGGTGTCCGTGAGGCCGCCACCAAGGCGCTGAAGGGCTCGGGGGATGACCTCCGGGCCTTCCTCCGGGACGGTTGGAAGACCCCGCTGGAGCAGGACCGGCGCGTCGAGGCGTTCCAGCTGGTCGCCACTGGCGGTATCAGCGTCAGGGAGCAGGCCACCGCCGCACTCAAGGGCACGCCGGAGGACGTGAAGAACTTCCTCGAACAGGGCCAGTACGACGCCCATGAGATCGACAATCGCGCACGGGTGATGGCTCTGCTCGGGAGCGGCGGCCCGGCGGTGAAGGACGCTGCAAAGGTCGCGTTGCGCGGCACACCCGCCGACATTGCGGAGTTCCTGGAAGTGGGTCAGTTCGTGGCCCAGGCCAGGGACCAGGAGCGCGCAACCATTTCGCAGTTGGCCGACAGAGCGGAACAGGCCGGCGCCCAGGCGCAGGCGGCCAACGACGCGGCCAAGGCAGCGTCCGCCAGCGCCGTGGCGGCGTCCCGGCTGGCCAAGGAGTCAGCGGAGGCCGCGGCGAAGGAGACCGAGGAGGCGGGCAAGGATGTGGCCCGCGCCTCGGAGGCCGCCGCCCAGGCCGCGGATGCGGCCCGAGGCGCCGCGGCCGCCTCGCAGCGAGCCATCTCCGCGGCGGGAGCTGCCAACCAGGCTGCCCGCATCGCTTCCAGCGCGGCGGCCCAGGCCGCCAGCGCTGCCAGCGGCGCTGCCCTGGCGGCGACCAGCGCCCGAAGGGCGGCCAGTGACGCGTCCTCGGACGCGGGCAAGGCGGCGGAGGCCCGCCAGCGGTCCGAGGAGGCCCGCAACGCCGCCAGGGACGCCGAGCGCGCGGCGCAGGCCGCTGAGAACGCCGGCCGCGCGTCCCTGGCCTCGGGCGAGGCCGCTGACGCCGCGAAGAGCGCAGGCGGCAATGCGAAGGCCGCCGCCGATGCCGCCGACCGGGCGGGACGTTTTGCGGCTGCCGCGGGTGCAGGCTCCAATCGCGCCCAGACCGCGGCCGCACAGGCCCGTCGTCACGCCCAGGAGGCAGACCGGGCCGCGACCGCATCCGCGGCGTTGGCCCGCCAGTCCGCCGCAGCCGCTTTCCAGGCCCGGGACGCCGCGAGGTCGGCGGCGACGCACGCCCAGAGCGCAGCCGACGCCGCGGCCAACGCCGCCCAGCACGCGGGTGAGGCGGCCGGTGCGGCGGCCGAGGCGACCCGGCAGGCGGAGGAGGCGCGCAAGGCCGCAACCGAGGCGACTGAGGCAGTCAAGACCGCCAACGGAGTGTTCGAACTCGCCCGCCAGACGGAGGCCGAGGACCTCGCTGCCCGAACCGCCGCCGCTGTCGAGGTGGCCCGGGACATGAAGACGGCCGACGATCTGGCCACCGCCGATCTGGGCGTCGTCCTCGGCGACTGGCGTACACAGGAGCAGGCGGATGCCGCGCTGGCCGAGGAGGCCACCCACCCGGAGGCGGACGCGAAGGCGCTCGCGGTCAAGGGACGCCGGGCAGCGCTTCGCACTCTGAACGCCGGAGGCGGTCCCTGGAGCCGGGAGGCCGCAGCGGACGCCCTGGCCGGTACCGATGAAACGGTCCTGGACTGGGTGCGCACCGGCCGGAGCGACGCCGAGCAGGAAGACCTGCGCCAGAACGTCGTGGAGGTTGCCCAGGACAGCCCCGACGAGGCCGTCCGCACGGCGGCTAGCGAGGCTCTGAGGGGCGATGCCCAGCAGGTCAAGACCTTCTATACGGTCGGTCAGTACGACGCGGCGGTCGTCGAGAACCGCGTTCGGGTCTACCAGCTGATCGCCACCGGCGACACGAGTGTGAAAGAGGCAGGAGAGAAGGTCCTGCGGGAAGGTTCCCCCAAGGCCATCGCGGCCTTCCTCCAGTCCGGCCAGTACTCCGCCCGTCAGATCGACGAACGCGTCCAGGCGCTCCAGGCGCTCGCCAGCGGTGGCCCGGAGGTCCAGGCGGAAGCGAAGATCGCGCTGTCAGGGCCGCCGGAGGCCGTGCATTCCTTCGTGCAGACCGGCCAATATACGGCTGACCGCAAGGACCAGCTCGCGACCAACCACTCGGCGCAGATGAGCCGCCTGATCGCTGAGGCCTCACAGGTCGCGGCAAAGGCCCAGCAGAACGCCTGGGAGGCCACGGAGGCTGCGGCCGTGGCGAACGACGCGTCCGCCGAGGCGCGCAATGCCCGCGTCCAGGCACAGGCCGCCGCCAGCCAGGCCGGTACGTTCGCCGCGGCAGCCAAGGAGTCCGCGCAGGCCGGCGAGAACTCGGCCGCCCGTGCGGCGAAGTCTGCGACCACTGCCCGGACCGCGGCGCAGGCTGCCGCCCGTGACGCCAACAAGGCCGCCTACTCCGCCGTCCGGGCGAAGGCTTCCGCAGCCCAGGCACGCGGCTCCGCCGCTGCGGCCCGTGAGGCCGCCTCCGAGGCCCACGACTCCGCGATCGCGGCGGGACACGATGCGGAGGCGGCGAAGCAGGCAGCCACTGAAGCGTGGGGATTCGTCGTCGCCAAGGAGCAGCAGGAGCGGGCCGTCGCCCTGAAGGCCGAGGAGGAGCGGATCCAGGCCGAGGCCAAACGGGTCGAGGACGAGTTCAAGCAGGAGTTCGAGAAGCAGCTTCGGGCGGAGCTTGAGAAGGACGAGAAGGAGCGACGGAAGAACGAGTGCCCTGCCGGTGGTCCGATCAGCCCTATAGCCACCGAGGCGTGCAAGTGGATGAAGGGTGACAAGGCTGTTGTCGTCAACATCGACAAGGAATACTATGCGGCGCTGAAGCAAATATTTAAGGCCCTCGCCGGGGTGGACAGCGCCGAGGAGTGCATCAAGCAGAAGAGCGTCAGCTCCTGCGCTGAACTCGCCGTGGGATTCTTCCCCGCTGGTAAGGTGGCCAAGCTTGCCGAGCTCGCCAAGACGGCCAAGGGGCTCGAGGGCTTGGCGGAAGCGTCCCGGCTCAACCGATTCACCGGAGTTTCGGCGGATGCCGGCCATCTGAGCGAGATGGCGAAAAACGGGGTCAAGTTCAGCCCCGATGACGTGGTCGCTACTGCGCGCACCGCAGATGGTAAAGTCGTTTTCCTGGAGAACGGCGGCCCCAAGGCCGGACTCGTGCACGTGATGGAGCACGGAGACGAGTTCGTCCGGGCCGGAATCTCCGAGAAGCAGATTCCGGAGTTTCTGATGAAGGCTGTCACCGAAGGCAAGGTCGTGGGCTACCAAGGCAAGGGAACAGGACGGCCGATCTACGAGGTCGAGTTCAACGGGAAGACCCAGACGGTTGCGGTGACCACGGGAAGCAACGGATTCATCGTCGGAGCGAACATGAAGGGCACCGGAGTGCCGAATGGCTGAACAGCGTTTGATCCGCGTGCTTGCGGACTACGAGTGCTACCCGCTGTGGTTGACCGGTGAGGACGCGGGAGATCTGTCTCCCGCGGAGCCGGCGTTGGCGCTGAGTGCGGGGTTGATCGGCCGCCTGGACGCCTGGTCGGATGCATATGACGAAACGTTGTGTCGAGATGACCCGATGTCGTCCGGGTTCGCGTCGCAGGAAGCCGAGGATCAGTTCTATGAGACCGGCCGGACCCTTGCCGAGGATCTCGCAGCGGAGCTTGGCGGGAGCTGGAAGGTGACCTACTACGACCGTCGCATCGGTCGTGACCTGGAGATCCCGCAAGCTGGCTGCGCGTAGTCCTTCGGGCTGTGCCGGCAGCGCGGATCCGACTCCTGGAGGGCACCGGACGGCGCTTGCTCTGGAGCATCAACTATCGGTGGCCCCACGTACGACTCCTGCGTGGGGCCACCGCATTGCGTCTGAGGTGCCGCCGGTCGGCCGTAGTGCACAGAGGTCTCGGCGACTAGGTTGTTCCCCGGATCCGCCGTCCCACCGACCGGGTAGAAAGTCGGCAACCCGGGAACCGGTACCGGCCACCGACCAACAGTCCGGTCACCACGACGCAGCCCACCGCCACGGTGGAGTAAGCGGCGGAGGGCGGGCGGTCATGGGCGGCAGCACGGTAGCGGCCGCCGCCGAGGCCGTCGCGGGGGGGGGGGGGGGGGGGGGGCGTACCGTGTCCGGGTCCGAGCTCAACAATTATTACCTGCCCTGCGCCCGCTGCGGACCGCTGCCGGAGCCGCGCCAAAGCCTTGGCCACAAAC
>NZ_JBISAI010000012.1:0-3775 GCF_044391605.1 Kitasatospora sp. NPDC018619 | reverse complement strand
CCCGCCCCCGCCGCCCCCCCCCCCCCCGCGGCCCCCCGCCCCCCCCCGCCCCGCCCCCCCCCCCCCCCCCCCGAGACCGTGTCCGAGTCCGAGCTCATCCTTGATGACCTGCGCTGCTCGCGCTGCGGTCCGCTGCCGGAGCCGCTCCTCTGCCTTGGCCACAAAGCCGACGGCACGCCCGCCACTGACGCACCTGCGGCGATGGTCGCGCTCGACGCCGAACTCGGCCTCGCCGACGTGCTCGCCGCCGGGCCGCCGGTGCCGCGCTCACCGATGCCAGACCGCCGCGTTGCTGCGCGCCGTGGCCGACGACCTGGGTACCGGCAATGGGGAACACGGGCGCTGAAGCTTCCCTGGCAGGGCTCCAGTCCGGGGCGGTGCCGTGTTGTACCCCAGTGGTCTGCCTTGCGGGATGGGCTGGTCTAGTTCCAGCGGATGCCGAGTTCGGCGAGGCGTTTGGCGCGGTGGTGGGGACGTCGGCGCGGGGGCTGCGGCTGCTGGCGGGTCTTCACGGCGTTGCGGTGTCGTGTCCGGCCGGGGTGGGAGCGGGTGCGGCTCGTGGGGGGCGTCAGGCGGCTCCTGACGCGGCTCCTGCCCTGGCTCCTGACGCCGGCACCCCCGCCCTGGGAGACCGGTGGCATCTGCGCAGGTCAGCGGCCCTGTCAAGGCGCCCGGAAATTCTGCCAACCCTTTTGCGCGCCCCTTGTCCTCCTGTTTTGTGGGGGGTGGGGCGGGCGGTGGTGCGCTGTCGGGTCCTGGTGGTGGCCTGCGGCCAGCTCGTCGTTGTCCGGGTTGCTGCTGCGCGGTGCCGCCGCCTGGGAGTCCGCCGTCCGGCTCCGTGGTCGACTGTACGTCGCGGTCCGGCGTGACCACCGAACTCATGGCTCGAACGAGGCACCGACCGCCTTTGCCCGGCAGCCCGAACATCTTCCGGGCCTCTTCCTCGCGACGAACAGGTGCCGATAGGCCGTCACCTGGCGCCGAGGGATGCCGCAGAGGGTCGCGACATCCGCCAGGGCATGCTCCAGAACCGGCTCGTCCGTCTCCCGGCATGCGGCAAAACCAGTCGGGGCAAGCCCGAACGCGACGCTGAGGGAACGGAGACGGCGACCAAGCTGAGGCATGGCCGCCACCCTCGCACATGGCTTGATCAACATGAAGTCCAAGCGACAAGCTGCAGCCGACGGCCCTCCGCCCACCAAGCGAAGGGCCATCACCGTCGAGCGCCGTCCGGCCCGCCGTCCTGCCGCCCCGCTGCCGCCGTTCCGTCATCGTTCCGTCGCCGGGCGGCTGCTGCGCTCTGCCGCCGGGTGCCGGTGTGGTGCCGTCCGGTGGTCCTGGCCGGGCCGGCTCGACGGGCCGGGGCGGGCCCGGGGCGGGGCCTCCGGGGCGTCCGGGGCGCTGCTGGGGGGGCTGCGGGTCGGGCCGGGCCCGTTGTCGTCGCGGGGTGGCGTCCCCGCCTTCGCCGGGGCTGCCTTCGCCGGGCTGGTGCTGGTCCTGCGGGGTGCCGGGCCTGCTCGCGGTCCGGCCTGCTGCCGTCCTGCCGTTGGGGGTGCTGCTCGCCGTCCGGGCGGGGGTGTCGTTGTCTGGCTCCGGGAGGGGTGTTCGGTTTTGGCCCGGGCCGTCGTCGTCCTCGGCCGGGCGGCGGCCGGGTGGGCCTGGTCGTCGTCCTCGTCGGCCGCGGGCTGGAGCCGGTGGCGGTCGTCGGCTGGGGTGGCTGTGCGGAGGCGGGCGGCCTGGCGGCCCGGTGCGCCTGGCGGTGCGGGCGGCGGAGCGGGCCGGTGCGGAGGCGGCTGCGGCCGCCGTCCTGCCGGCCCGCCTTCGGCCCGTCCTGCCGGCCCGCCTTCGGCCCGCCCTGCTGCTGCCCGCCGCTGCCTTCCGTTGTCGGGGGGTGTGACCTGTTGGCGTTGTGGGGGTGGTTCGGGGTCCGGGCGCGGGGTGTGTGGGCGGGTTGGCGGGGGTTGTGGGTACGGCAGGATGCCGGGGCGGGGGTCGGGATTGGTGACTGTGTGTGGTGGTGGGGCTGGGTCGGGGGGCGGGTGGGTCCGTGTTCGGGGCGGTCTTCGGGTGGTTTTTCGGGGCCGGGTTTCGCGGTGTCGTTTCCTGCTGTTTTCGGTCGGTGTTTTGCAGCCGTTTTCACTGGCCTTTTCGAGGGTGGCGGCGGCGGGTTTCCGGTGGGTGGTTGCGGTGGGTGCGGTGCTGCTGCTGCGGTCCAGGGTCCGCCGGTCGTTCGGGTCGCTGCGCCGCCTTCGCCGGTCTCGGCGGTGCCCTGTTCGCCGGTCTTGCTGCGCTCCGGGGGCGCCGGTGGGGCTGCTGTCGTCCTGGTCGTGGGTCTGGTCCTGGTCGGCCGTCAGGCCGTCCCGGGGGAGGCCTGGGCGGCCGTGCCGGGCGGTGGTCCGGGGTTGTCGCGCTTGCTGTCGCGTCGCCTGTCGCGTTGGGGTGCTGTCGTGTGGTGTGACGTGGGCGGATACCCCTGGTGCCCTCTGTGTGGTCCGGGCGCGACAGGTGCCGTCCCGGCCCCGCCTTCGCCTGCTGGCCTCGGCGGTGCCCGCTCGCCGACCTCGCTGCGCTCCGGGGCGCCGGCGTCGCCTGCTGTCGTCCTGGTGGTGCTCCGGTCGGCTGTCAGGCCGTCCTGGCTGCTGTTGCCCGCGGGTCTCGGCGGTGCCCGCCGCGCTGTGCTGTTCCGTGGTGGTGCTGTGCGGGAGGACGTGGTCCTGGTGGTGGTTCTGGTCGGCCGCCAGGCCGTCCCGGCTGCCGTTGTCGGGTCGGTGTGCTGCGGCGCGCTGCTGCGCCGTCCCCTGGCGGTGCCGTCCTGCTGCGCGCTGTCGGCGTCTGCCGGCGTCGGTGCTGCCGTAGGCGGCCGGGGGCTGGTTCTGAGGGGGCTGCCGGGCCGGGCGGAGGCCGGGGGAGTTCGGGGGTGGTGCGGGGCCGTGCTGCGCACCTTTCCGGGGGGTGCCGTAGGCGGCCTGCGGGTCACTGTTTCTGTGAGGGCCCGGCGGGTGTTTGCGGGCTGTGTTGCGCGGTGCTGTTCGCCGTTTTCTGGGTTGGTGTTTGTGGTGGGCATTCCGTCAGGAATGCGTCGGGTGTACCGGATGTTCGCGGCTGGTGGGGAGGGAGGGGATTCCCGTGGGGGTTCGGCGTGGTTCCGGGGGTGTCCTTGTCGGGGTTCGGGGGCGGGTGCGGTGGTGTCGTCCCCGTGCGTTTTCCGGTGTCGTTCGCCCGGGTTTCCCGGTGTCCGTTCCCGTGTGTTTCCCGGCGGGGCGGTCCGGTGCCGCCCCCGTGTATATGGGTGGCCCCGTGCTGCGCCTTGTTCCGGTGTTTTGGGCCGGGGTGGGTTGTCGGGGGCCGGGGGCGTTTTCCGGCGCGGGGGTCTCTTCCGTGTCCGGGCCGCGGGAGGGCCCGGACACGGGGCATGGCAGGGGCCGGACACGGGCTGTGGGAGGGCCCGGGCACGGGGCTGCGGCAGGGGGCCCGGCAGGGGCCCCGGGGTGGGGTTGGTGCTGTTGTCGGGGATTCGCGTCACATCGTCAACGGGCCCCGGGGTGGCGGGGGAGGAGCCTGCTACCCGAAATTCGCGTCACATCGTCAACGGGCCCCGGGGTGGCGGGGGAGGAGCCTGCTACCCGAAATTCGCGTCACATCGTCAACGCGCGCCGGGCCGGGGCCGCAGGCCCCACCAAGTTGACACCCCGCCAGGGGGCCCGAACCCGCCCACCCATTCGCCGCAGGCGAATGGCCCCAGCCACCCCGCCCGGCGCAGCCGGGCCCCGAGGCG